>JAAHGE010000018.1 GCA_010672635.1 Desertifilum sp. SIO1I2
TTTACCCTGTAGAGATTGTACTTTCAGGACCCAGTGCAGATTTAATTATTGATGAAGTTACGGCTCCCAGCACAATCTCAGTGGGTCAAACCGCCTCATTTTCTTGGAAAGTCATCAACCAAGGGGATGCTACAACTTCAGACTACTGGTACGACTCCATTTACCTATCTGATGACACCACCCTTGACAGCAATGATACTCAAATACTGCAAGAGTATGCATCCTCATACCAAGACTCGTGGTCATCGCTGTCAAATCCCTACTATTATGAGATCGCGCAGGATATTGAGATTCCAGCAACTCAGATTGGCGATCGCTACCTGTTATTTGTAGCAGACAGCTCCGATAATCAGAGCGAAAGTAATGAAACGAACAACATTAGAGCGATACCTGTTGAAGTTAAAGCAGCAGACTTAGTCGTTGACCAGTTGAGTGCGCCTGAGACAGCTTTAGTAGGTGAGACAATAACAGTTTCTTGGACAGTTAGGAATGCCGGCAACACTGCAATTGCCAATAGTGGCTACTGGTACGACGCATTTTACCTTTCGGATGACCCAATCCTAGATAATAATGACACCTATGTAACGGGGGAGTGGGCTGGCAACTATTTAAACCAGCCCCTAGCAGCCTCAGCGGAATATACAGTGACCCAAGAGATTGCTTTACCTCATACAGAAGTGGGTCAACAGTACTTATTATTAGCAACTGCTCACTGGAATGATTTAAATGAAGTGACTAAAACCAACAATGTTTTAGCACGCCCAATTCAGTTATCGGCACCTGATTTAGTGGTAGATCAAGCTACAGTTCCACTTTCGGCTGCGCCAGGCGAGTCTGTCAGCGTTTCATGGACGGTCAAAAATCAGGGGGACGTGCCAACTTCTGCCAACTACTGGTACGACTATATTTACCTATCTGATGACGCGACTTACGATAGCTCTGACACCAATATTACTTACCGTTGGACAGGATACCAACCCTCCTTGGTACCAGGCATCGGCTATTCCATAACTCAGAACATTATCATCCCCCACAAAACGACGTCAGGTATCCACTATCTACTGTTCGTTTCAGACCTCAACAACTACCAGGGCGAAACCGATGAAACTAACAATGTCCTAGCTGAACCCATTACGATTACTGCACCAGACCTAGTTGTCGATCGCGTTGTCACTCCTTCTACAGCCAATCCCGGCGAGACTATCAATGTCTCTTGGACAGTGAAAAACCAGGGTGATGTGGCAGCTACTGCCGATTGGTACGACTATATCTATATTTCAGGTGATTCAGTTTACGATAGCTCCGATCGCCTGATTAATTACTACTGGACAGGAGAGCGGACACCCCTAGCAGTAGGCTCCAGTTATACTATCCCATTAAACCTAACTCTACCCGAGACAGGCTCTGGTCAGCGGTATTTGTTATTTATCACTGACCAAGGTCAGTACCAGGGGGAAACTAATGAAGTTAATAATTTAACGGCAGTGCCGATTACCATTAATGGACAAAATGCAGATTTAACTACCTCTGTCCTTAATGCGCCCTCTGAAGTTGTTCTCGGTCAAAATATCAGCGTCACTTGGAAAGTGACCAATATTGGCGAACAAGCAACTTCTAACTACTCTTGGTACGACACTGTCTACTTATCTGATGATATTAATTTAGATAGTTCTGATACTAGCGTCGTTACAAATTGGTCTGGTTCTTACAACTCATATCAACCTTTAGCAACAGGAGCTAGCTATCTTGTAGCTCAGAATTTTTGGATTCCATCAACTACAGTTGGCGATCGCTATTTGCTATTTGTCACCGATACTTACAATTCCCAATGGGAAACGAGCGAGACTAATAACGTTACGCCCGTGCCGCTCAAACTTCAAGCATCAGACCTAGTCATTACTGAGGCTACAGCCCCCAGACAATCTCTGCCAGGTGAAAGAATTGAAGTTAGTTGGACTGTAAAAAATCAAGGAGATGCAGAGGCTACGGCAAACTGGCAGGACTCAGTTTATCTTTCAAAAGATCCTAACTTCAACCCTAATACAGATCGGCTCCTCAAAAATTTTTGGACTGACTCAGTAACGCCACTAGTCGTTGAAGGGAGTTATTCAGTTAATCAATTTTTAACTTTACCCGAACAGCCAATCGGCAGCTACTACTTGTTATTTGTAACAGATCAAAGTACCTCCCAACTTGAAGGCAACGAACGCAATAATATTTACAGTTTACCGATTCAACTCGGTCAATTACAGCCCGATTTGGTGACGAGTGCGATCGCCGCACCTTCTATCGCCACCTTGGGAGAATCAATCCAAGTTTCTTGGAGTGTTGAAAATCAAGGAAATTTTACCGCTTCTGCTGATTGGGAAGATGCTATCTACATTTCTGACGACACAACGCTAGATGCAACAGATACGCTCGTCAATACTTTTACCGCAACAGACCAAAGTCCCCTAGCAGAAGACGAACGTTACAGCTTTACTAGAAATATTACAATTCCTAACACTCAAATTGGCGATCGCTACCTGCTATTTGTGACGGATGACGGCAAAGTTCAAGTAGAAAGTAACGAAACAAACAATATCATTGCCCAACAGATTACTTTGCAGGCTCCAGATCTAGTTGTCAAAGAAGTAACTGCACCATTGGCTGCAACTTGGGGCGAGCAAGTGACTGTTTCCTGGAAAGTTAAGAATCAAGGAAGCGTAACGGCATCGCAGAACTGGGGCGATCAAATTTACCTCTCTGACGACCCCATTCTCGATAGCACTGATAAATTTATTTATTCTCTTGCCACACAAGATCGAACACCACTAGCTGCAAATGAAGAATACGAACAGGCGCTCAACATTACTATTCCTAGCTCCCTTGGTAGCGGGAACAAGTATCTCCTGTTTGTTGCAGATGCCAATAACATTCAGGGAGAAACAGACAACACCAACAATATCAAAGCGCTACAAATTGAAGTTCAAGCGCCTAATTTACAAGTCATAGCAAATGAGGGCGTTCCTGAATTTGTAACTTGGGGTCAAGTATTAGATGTTTCCTGGCAAGTTACAAATGGAGGGACTGGAGCGGCTCTGGCTGACTGGTGGGATTCTGTCTATCTTTCAGCCGATTCTACCCTTGACAGTTATGATACGCGCCTAGACGAGCAGAGAGTCGATCCTGCCTACTCTCTTAATGCTGGAAGCGACTACACATTAACTTCTCAGATTAGAGTTCCTGCTGTTACGCCCGAAACTTGGTATTTGTTATTTATAAGCGATCGCTACAATAATCAACCAGAAACTCACGAAACCGATAATATCCTGCCAGTCGCGCTCCAGCTACAAGCACCCGATTTAATCGTCGAAGATTCTCAGACCCCACCTATTGCCGCTTTAGGTGAAACCGTCCAGTTAAGTTGGACGGTTGCTAACCGAGGAATGGGTGCAGCCTTAGCTGACTGGTCAGACTACATCTACTTGTCTGCTGATACAACTCTTGATGGGAGCGATTTTTTTGTAGGCTATCAAAGCGCAGCCGAAAAAACTCCTTTAGTAGCCAACAGCACGTATAACCTAACTCAAACTGTTACAGTTCCCGACGTAACACCTGGAAGTTGGTATTGGCTAATTAAAGCAGATGGGAGCGGCTATCAACAACCCGAAACAGACGAAACTAACAACATTCAAGCTATCCCTGTTGTATTGGGAGTTCCCGATCTCTTTGCCAATATTACCTCAGCACCGAGTACCGCTACCTCCGGTACGACTATACCGTTGGAGTGGTCAGTCACCAACCAAGGCTCGCAGAAAGCAAATGGAGATTGGGTTGACCGTATCTATCTTTCAACTGACACGACATTCGATACCAGCGATTTACTTCTCAATGAATTTACTCATCAGGGAGATCTAGAACCCAATAGTAGCTACAATGCCCAGCTTGACCTAAATTTGCCTATCGACGTTAGTGGCGAACGATATTTACTCGTTATTACTGATGCAGATGGTGTAGTGCGAGAAGTCGGTCGTGAGGGGAATAATGTTACGGCATCGCTACCTATCTCGATTACTCTAGCTTCCTATGCTGACCTAGAAGTATCGACAGTAACAGCTCCTGAACTCACCGTTGACGACCCCGCATCCGTTACAATTGGCTGGACTGTCACTAATGTTGGGGTTGGAACGGGTTCTACCCACGCTTGGGTTGACCGCATTCTCTTATCGGAAGACAATATCAAAGGCAATGCGGACGATACCGTACTAGCTGAATTTCCTCATACTGGGGAGCTTGAAGTTAGCTCTAGCTATTCCCGCACAGAAACCCTACAGCTTCCGCCTGGTTTTTCCGGGAAATACCAGCTTTTTGTCCAAACCGATGCTACGGGTCAAGTTTTCGAGAACGGGAACGAGGAAAACAATACTGCTGATGCTCCTAATTCCTTCAGCGTGTTTCCGTACCCCTACGCTGACTTAACGATTTCTGAAGTGACAGCAGCAGCACCAGCTTCTAGCGGTCAGTCCCTTACCGTCTCTTGGACAGTTGTAAACCAAGGAATTGGAATTACTAATAGTAATGTATGGAACGACCAGGTCTGGTTAGCCAGCGACGCAGCTGGTCAGAACCTCATTGCCAATTTAGGCAGATACTCTCATGTGGGTGCCTTAGCAGTCGATCGCAGCTACTCCCGTTCAGTTGATGTTACCCTTCCCAATGGGTTGAGCGGAACTTATTACATCGTCGTGAGTACGAGTGACCCATTTGATTTGCTCTACACCGATAACAATAGCCGTACCTCTAATGCTATCCCAGTCACTCTCACGCCTCCGCCTGACTTAGTTGTCACTGACATTACAGCGCCTGCTGCAATGCTCGCGGGCGACAAGATAGACATATCCTGGACAGTAGCCAACAACGGTACAGGCAATACATCTAACTCTTGGGTCGATCAAATCTTCCTGCGCTCAGTTAGTAATCCCGACGCGCCTGTAATTGGTCTGGGTTCGTTCAGTTACGAGCATGGACTCCAAGCTGGTAAATTTTACACCCGCTCCGAACAATTGACACTGCCAGCACGGATTCAAGGTCCCTACCAGATAGAAGTCGTCACCAACGCCAGCAATTCCCTCTACGAACATACAAGTGCAAGCAATAATACTACTGTTGATAGCGATATTCTGAACATCAGCTTGCCTGAGCGATCTGATTTACAGGTAGAGTCCATCATCACACCAGAAACGGTTTCGGCTGGCGGTACGATTTCCTTAGAATTCATTATTAAAAATCAAGGCACGGCAGCAACCCATACTTCGAGTTGGCAAGACCGAGTCTACTTGTCATTAGATAACCAGATTAGCAGCGACGACCTATCTCTAGGGAACTTTAGCAATAGTGCGGCTTTAGCCCCTAATGAAACCTACCTCACTCAGGCTGACACTCTGGTCATTCCTAATTACTTCCGGGGCGAAGCCTATGTGATTGTGCAAACGGATGCTCAAGGGCAAGTTGACGAATTTCCCCAGGAAGGAAATAACATCCAAGCGGTGAAAGTAAATGTCATTCCTCGGCCCCCTGCTGACTTAGTGACTAGCAGCGTAGTCGCTCCTACCCTAGCATTTGCTGGCTCTCAAATCGAAGTCCGTTACACCGTAACTAACAAAGGTATTGGCGAAACTAACCGCGACCAGTGGACGGATGCGATTTGGCTGACGCGGGATAAAAACCGCCCTTCACCAGTTAGCTATAGTTTTGGTAGACCGCCAGAACCCAACGACATCCTGCTTGCCAACTTTACCCACTCAGGCGCTTTAGCCGTTGGCGAAAGTCAAGAACGAGTTGTTAAAATCACGTTGCCCCCTGATGTTGCAGGCGAATGGTACATCACGCCACAAACCGATGCCTACGATGTCATCTTAGAGGATACAATTGCCGCGAATATCAACTCAGATGACCCGAACGAACTAGACAACAATAACTACAAGTCTCGGCCCATTACCGTTCTACCGCTGCCGACCCCACCACCACCAGCCCTCCCAGATTTGGAGGTGACTTCTGTTACCTCGACACCACACGCGATTGGCGGAGAACCGTTTAGCGTCACTTGGACGGTCTTAAACCAAGGTATGGGAGAGACAGGAGACAATCTTTGGCTCGATACAATTTATCTATCTGACAGCCCGACGCTTGCCACTGTTGGGGCTAAAGTGTGGACGTTAGGCGAGGTTCTGCGCGCTAGCAGCTTAGAAACCCAGCAAACTTATACCGCTCAACTAGATACTGTGCTGTCACCTGCGGCAATGGGTCAGTACGTGATTGTTAAAACCAACCCCTACAGTCAAACCCAAGAAACCAATCAGACTAACAACGAGCGCTCGTCTCAAACGGATGTTACTACTCAACCTGCTGATTTGACGATCGCTGCGATCGCCGTCCCTGCTCAAAATTTCTCTGGCGACCGAGCCACAATTCAGTGGACAGTCCAAAACAATGGTAGCCCGGTTTGGGAGGGAACGCGGTATGGGTACGATCGGGTCTGGATTTCACCAGACCCCACCTTCATTCCCCAGCGAGCAACACTTCTGGGTTCTTTCCCATTCAGTTTAGAGCAACCTTTAGGTACGGGTGACACTTATACACAGGAGCGAGAAATTACCTTACCTAGAGGTTTTGACGGCGATTACTACATTCACGTCCAGACAAATTCAACAGGTGATGCTTACACCGATGGAGGGAATAACGACTATAGCCGAAATAGCTTCAGAAACCGTGCCTTTGAAGACCCTAACAATAATTTGAGTAGCACTGGAATTCAAGTGAATTACTCAGAACCCGATTTGATCGTGAAAAAGCTAACTCTGTCAGACGATTCACCAATTTCGGGTCAGACGATTGATGTCACTTGGACAGTTAAAAACGAAGGCAATCGCAGTACGAGAGAAAACACTTGGTTCGATCGCATTTACTTATCGGCTGATACCACTTTAGATTTTGATGACCAATTCCTCAGCGAGTTTAAGCACATTGGCAGTTTAGCAGCACAGTCAGAATACACTCACACGGGTACAGTAACTCTTCCGGATGGAATTGAAGGAAACTACCACTTGCTGGTATTTACTGACTCAAATATCGAACTGGAAAGGTCGAGGCTGCAATTGGAGGGTATTACCAGTCTGACTCAAGCTCGCGTGCCTGAGTTTAGAGGTGAGGGGAACAATCTAGTAGCAGCGTCGTTACCCATTACCCTAAGCCAACCACCCGATCTGCAAGTTACCTCTCTAGTCGTGCCAGAGCGAGCAACAACAGGTCAATCGTTCAATCTGAGCTACGAAGTCACTAATTTAGGAACAGGAGCCACTCCCAGCAGACAAACTCATTGGCAGGATTTGATTTATCTATCGCGAGATGAGTTTCTCGATCTCAGGAGCGATCGCTATTTAGGATTTGAACCACATAGCGGCAGCTTAGGCTCTCAAGAGAGGTACACCGTCAATAAAACGCTAGCTCTGCCTAGTGATTTAACCGGTTCTTATTATGTCTTTGTCATTACCGATCCGTCGGATACCTCCCTGCAAGGTAGGGTATTTGAAGGAAGCGATGAAGGGAATAACGCCAAGCCTTCTGCCCAACCCTTAATTTTAGAACTCCCACCGCCAGCCGATTTGCAAGTGGGCGAAATTACCATTCCAACAACAGCTAAATCAGGAGAACCGGTTCAAATTAGCTGGACAGTAACCAATGGGGGCGAAAATGCCGCTACAGGTCAGTGGACTGATGCCGTCTACCTATCTAGCGATGCAATTTGGGATATCAACGACCGCCCTATCGGTCGCACCACGAGAAGCGGTACTCTTGCACCTGGTCAGGAGTACATCTCAACCCTAAATGCTACATTACCACCCGTGACTCCAGGTCAGTATCGCCTCATTGTCCGACCCGACATTCTCAATCAAGTTTACGAAGCCGAAGCCGAAGCAAATAACCGTACAACTTCCGCCAACCTGCTCAATGTCACCGTCGAACAACTTCAGCTTGGCGTTCCCTTACCAACAACCTTAAGTCAGGGACAGGAGCGCTTGTTCCAGGTCAATGTCGCACCTCATCAAACACTCAAAGTCGATGTCACCTCAGCTTCAGCGAGCGATGCTAACGAACTCTTCTTGCGTTTCAATCAAGCCCCCACAGGTATTGTCTACGATGCTGCCTCCACTGGCACCTTAGTCCCCGACCCGTCAGCAGTGATTCCAACAACGCAGCCCGGTACCTACTACGTACTGGTACGCGGTCAGGGAAAATCTTTTAGTGACAGACCAGCCACAATCCTGGCAGATGTTTTGCCCTTTGGCATCACAGATGTCGTCACCGACCGGGGAGGCGATAGTCGCTATGTAACTACCCAAGTTTTTGGCGCTCAATTCCACCCCGACGCTATTGTCAAGCTAGTGCGACCCGGAATTGCCGAGTACGAACCCGTGCGGTATGAGGTCAACAACAGCACTCAAATAACCGCTATCTTTGACCTTACCAACGCGCCTCACGGTTTATACGATGTCAAAGTGATTAACCCGGATGGGCAAGAAGCAATTGTTCCCTACCGCTACCTCGTTGAGCGGACGATTGAACCAGAAGCCACAGTAGGATTGGGTGGTCCGCGAATGCTAGCAGTCGGCGAAACTGGGACTTATGGAGTCTCAGTACAAAGCCTGACCAACATCGATACACCTTACGTCTACTTCCAATTTGGCATTCCTGCACTCGGTAGTAATTCTGAAGTTTTTAACCTTCCCTATGCAACGTTTAGTTCTAACTTACGGGGCAACTCTGAAGGGGTTCTGCAAGACATCCCTTGGGCAAGTCTAACTTCGGATCTCAAGAGTAACGGTCAAATCCTAGCCCCTGGTTATATCTTCGACCTACCAACGCGAGATTTTATCGGCAGGACGTTTAATGTCCAAACCTACCAGGGATTACAGGAAATACTTTCTTTAAATCCAGAAGCTTTGGAAGAACTCAAAGATCGAGGAGTTACAGACGAAGCAATTGCCTTTAAATTCAATATTCAGGCACAAGCAACCGCCTTAACGCGCGACCAATTCATCGCTCAACAGAAGCTAGAAGCCAATTGGCTGCGAACTGCAATCCTAGCTGATATTGATGCCTCTCAAGCCTTGCACGTTTTAGCCGCCAGTGCAGAAACTTGGGAAACAGCTTACCTAGCCGCCTTGGAAGAAGCGGGAATGCTGCGTCCTGAAGGCATCGCCCCGCCCATTCGTCAGAACCCACAAGTAGTTAGTTTATTGGCAACCTTATCTACGGGTCTGTTGTTAGGGCCTGTTGGCAATCAAATTACTTCTACTGGTAACCTAGTGAGTTTCTTCGAGCAACTTCGCCAGTGGTATGCTCAAGACCTTAACCTCAATCGCCTTAACCTGGCATTCGATGCCCCAACTCATACGGAGACGTTTAATATCTACGTCCCCTATGGAGAAGCCACAATTGACCTTCCTGCCAGCGTCCCCGTTCCGGCACCCAATTTTGCTAGCTTCTTCAACCAGATAGGGACGGTTAGCTCTTTAGCAACTGTGACCGGACCAGTGGGCTTCGGCAGGGACAACTTTGTGCCTGTAGAGGGCATATTGCCCTACAGTATCCGTTTTGAGAACGCTCCGACGGCTTCAACGACTGTGGGCGAAGTGCGGTTGGTGATGCCACTGGACGAAGCTCTCGATCCCTACAGCTTCCAGTTAGGGTCGTTGCGACTAGGAGACATTCAAGTCCACATTCCCTCTGGTCGTGGAAATTTTCAAGGTGACTTTGATTTTACGGGAACTAAAGGATTTATTCTCAGAGTTAGTGCAGGGCTTGACCCCACCTCCAATACAGCAACCTGGCTATTACAAGCCATTGACCCCCGCACAGGCGAGACCATTGCGAATCCTGACTTCGGTCTATTGCCCCCCAATGATGCCAACGGCAGTGGCAGTGGTGAGGTCAGTTACACTATCCAACTGAAGGCTGACCAGGCGACCGGGACGGAAATTACGACCGCAGCACGGGTGATTTACAACACCGCAGCCCCCATTGATACAGTACCTATAACTGCTGTAGTGGATGGGATCGCTCCTACAACCACACTAACGGCGACTCCCCTAGCTTCAGGAGTTTCCGACTACCAAGTCAATTGGATGGCAGTTGACGACTTAGGGGGGTCAGATGTCAAGCACGTGACGGTTTACGTGGCTGAAGATGGTGGGGACTTCACCATCTGGCAGCGGCAAACTCATGAAACTTCAGGGGTGTATGTAGGTCGTCTTGGACATACCTATGAATTCCTGGCTTTAGCAACCGATAACGCCGGAAACCGAGAACAGCCTCGTTTAGGCATTGCTGCACCTAATGAGGGTTCTAGTATTAATCTCGGTACGCTGCCAACCTTTGAGCGGACAGCAGTTCCCGATCTGGGAACAGCCCCTGTTCCAAGTTCGCAGCTTTCCACTAATCGACTTTTTAGAGAAGCTGAAAAAGGCATCCCGGCGACGCTTACTGTTAGCCGTCCCTCTGAATTTGAGCAAATCTTGCGTCCCTTAAGCGTTCAAGCTTTTGCTACAGGGTTTCCCCAAAGCCACGCTGGGATCGGACCAATGGCGATCGCTATTGAGCCAGAGGGTTCAATTCTAGCTAGCGGCGGCGCTAACCGAGGATCGCTATACCGCTTGTCCGCCACAGGTGGTGTCGTTGGCAATGCGATCGCCACTTTACCCTATCCAATTTTTGACTTAGCGTTTGACCGTAACGGTCGTCTTTGGGCAACAACAGGCGGCGGTTCTTTACTGCAACTCAACCCTCAGACGGGTGAGATTGTCAAAGAATATGGCAATAGTATTACCCAAACTCTAGCCATCAATCCAGAAACCGGAGACATTTATGTTTCTTCGGGTAACGGAATTGAAATTTTTGACCCACAGCTAGAAACATTTAGCCACTACAGCGACCTGCGCGTAGGCAACTTAGCATTTGCGCCCGACGGTTCCCTCTGGGCAGCAAGCTGGCCCGAACGTGGAGGAATTGTCCGCTTCGATCAGAATGCCAAACCCTCTCGAATGCTAGATTTCGAGGATTCGGTTGATTCCATTGCCTTTGGCAATCCAGGTACGCTCCTAGAAGGATTATTATTTGTTTCCAACAACAGCGGTAGCTTGACAATGGTTGACCTGGCAACGCTGCGACAGGTCGAAGTTGCAACGGGTGGCAGTCGCGGAGATATGGTCAAGACCACCCCAGATGGACGTCTCCTGCTGAGTCAATCCCAGCAAATTGATGTTTTGCGCCCCTTACTTGCACCGCAAGTTACAGCCGTTAACCCTCCTCCAAATGCCACCATTCCTCTCCCTTCAGGTTCCATTAGCATTACCTTCGACCAAGATATGTGGGTGGGGAATCCTAGCGATGCTAATTCTATTCTTAACCCAGCTAATTTCGAGCTAATTGGGGTTCATAGCGGCGAACAAACTGTGCAGTCAGTCGTTTATGAATCGGCTACTCGTACCGTCCATCTCACCTTTAATGCCCTAGAACCCGACCAATATCAACTTCGCCTTACCTCAATGCTTGAGAGTGCGGCAGGACTAAACTTAGAGGGTGGATATCAGCAGGAATTTAGCGCGATTTCCGATTTCACACCCTTCGTAGACTTCCAGTTTACTAATCCTCGTTCCGACCGACGCCATCAAACGGTTTCTTACGATGTCACTTTAACTAACCGCACAGAT
The DNA here is from genome assembly GCA_010672635.1 of Desertifilum sp. SIO1I2. GTDB lineage: Bacteria > Cyanobacteriota > Cyanobacteriia > Cyanobacteriales > Desertifilaceae > Desertifilum. Next base: position 11,751 of record JAAHGE010000018.1, read on the forward strand.
TATGACTTAACACTGCCTTTATGGTTAGTCCTCGACCCAGAGCCATACGTAACAGGACAGCCAGTAGGAGCAATGGGTCGCAATCAAACCGGAGCCTATCTGATTGACCTGAGCAGCAGTCTACCAGACGGTCGCTTGCAACCCGGTCAGTCCATCACCAGCCGCACGATTACGATTTCCAATCCAGAGGCGCTGCGGGTTGACTTTGAACATGGAGTTTACGCTCAGGCCAATCCCAACCAAGCTCCAACATTCACCGCTACTCCTGTGATGGTGGCAACCGCAGGACAGCCCTACATTTATCAAGCAACTGCTGCTGACCCTGATGGCATCCGTCTAAGCTACCTTCTCTACAATGCGCCCGATGGCATGACTGTTGATGCCCAAACCGGTTTGATCACGTGGTTGCCAACTCAGAATAGTCCGTCTCGGGCTGAAGTGGTTCTGCAAGTCTACGATGCTCGTGGAGGAAGCGCTACCCAATCCTTTACGGTTGCGGTTGCAGGGGGCAACCATCCACCGGTCTTTAACTCGATTCCGACTGAGATTGCCGGACGGGAAGGACAGCCCTTGCAGTTAAAAATTGAGGCTAAAGACCCAGAGAACGACAACTTGCAATACTGGGTCAATCATCTCCCACCTGGAGCCATTTTTGACGAGCAAACACGTACCTTAACCTGGACACCAGGATTTGAAGCAGCAGGTACTTATGAGGTGCAGTTTAGCGTTAGCGACGGCACGCATCAGGTAAGCCAAACCACAACGCTGCTTGTTGCTCCAACTAACCAAGCACCCACCTTCGTACGTCCGGTTGACCGCACCATCCGCGAAGGCGACCCGATTCGCTTTCAGCTTCAAGCGAGTGACCCTGAAGGCACTGCTCTTCAATATTTCAGCAATTTGCTGCCAGCTGGTGCGACGCTTGACCCCCGCACTGGGCTGTTTGAGTGGACGCCTACCTTCTTCCAAGCTGGCGTACATGAAATTCCGTTGAGGGTAAGTGACGGCAACTCAGTCACAACGCAAACGACCAAAATCACCGTCCTCAATGTCAATGCTGCGCCTGTATTCGACTCTCTAGGAAACTGGCAAGTCCAAGAAGGTCAACAAATCTGCTTCCGTAGCTTTGCACAAGACCCTGACAACCCCAGTTTTGTCCCTCAAGACCGCGCGGCAGATGGAAAGCTGACCGTGCAGGAAGGCAGCGACCCTTCAGTGACCTATCAAGTAACAGGATTGCCTCCTGGTGCTAAGTTTGACCCCGAAACAGCAATGTTTACCTGGACTCCAGGGTTTATCAGTGCAGGAACCTATAACGTGACGTTCGCGGCCACTGATGACGGCAATGGCACGGAAGCGAAGTCTGCTATTACAGTTGTCCCGATTACCGTTCTCAATACCAACCGTCCTCCTGAAATTCAAGCAATTTCTAACCAATGGGTTGACCGAAATGGGGTGCTGGAGTTGCAGTTGAGTGCTATTGACCCCGATGGCGATCCTTTAATCTTGACGGCTGCGGGTCTACCAGGGTTTGACATTCCTGACTTTGCTACGTTTACCGATAATGGCGATGGCACAGCTCTGTTACGCCTGACACCAGGGATGAATGACCGAGGAGATTATCCCATTACCCTGAAGGCAACTGACAATGGTGGGGGTTCTACAGCTATCCAGTCAGATGAGTATTCTTTTGTCGTATCTGTCAATGCAGTCAATGACGCTCCTCGCTTGGGTTGGGTTGGCGACCAAGTAGCGATTGTAGGGGAACCGATAGAGTTTGAGGTTAAAGCGACTGACTGGGATCGAGATCCTCTGAATTTCAGTCTTACCGGTTTGCCTCCTACGGCAACGCTGACTCCAACAGCAGTTTACGGAACAGCGCTTTTCCAGTGGACGCCAACTGAAGCAGATCTTGGTGCTTACGAAGTAACGCTATCCGTCAGCGACAGTGGGAATGGTAACTCTAGTGAAGTTCTCAGTAGCCAACAAACCTTGAATTTGGTAGTGCGTTCTAGCAACCAAACTCCGATTCTCGCTCCTATAAGTCATCCAACTGCGAGCGAAAGTCAAACCCTAACGCTGCAACTTGCAGGCACAGATGCAGATGGGGACACTTTGAGTTATAGGGCTACTAACCTACCATTAGGAGCGATACTCGATCCCAAGACCGGAATTTTCACTTGGACTCCTACTCTCTTCCAAGCTGGCACTTACACAGGCATAGAATTCACTGCCACTGATGGCAACCAGTCCAGTTCTCAGACCCTAAGCTTTACCGTTGAAAATACCAATCAGCCTCCGATCTTAACCCCTGTACCGCTTCAGTCGGGACGAGAGAACGTTCTCATGCAGTTTAATTTAGCAGCAGGGGATATTGATAGCGACCCAGTCATCTACACAGCAATTTCACCTTTACCTTTAGGAGCGTCGCTTAACACCCAGACGGGACAGTTTACCTGGAAACCTGGGTACGAACAAGCAGGGGACTACCTGCTGCAATTTGCCGCTATTGATACGCATGGAGCCACTTCTACTCGTGATGTGGCTGTAAAAATTGCCAATATCAATCGTCCTCCTATCTTGTCAGTTTCTCACCAGCAAGTTGGATTAGGAGAAACGCTCAACTTTAACTTAACGGCTACTGATCCCGATCGAGGAACGACTTTCACCTACAGCGCCCAAAACTTACCCGCAGGTGCAACCCTAAATTCCCAAACCGGAGAATTGAGTTGGACTCCTAGCCCAGGTCAAGTGGGAGATTACACTGTTACCTTTGGAGTTTCCGATGGGGAAACGATCGCAACTCGGGCAACTGTGATTAGCGCTCAACTTGCACCTTTAGCGCCCAAGGTGAGCGTTGAACTCACCCCAAGTTTCCCAGTGGTTCCAGGAACTCAGGTGTTGCTGCACGCTACAGCGTCAAGTTTGGCAGATATTACCCACTTAGCGCTAACGGTAGACGGTCAACCCATTTCTCTAGATGCCCAAGGACGGGCTAGAATTGTTGCCAATACCCCTGGACGTTTAGTTATCGAAGCTACCGCTACAGACGCTAATGAGCGTGTCGGTAAAACCACTACTGTTGTTAAAGTTAAAGACCCTACCGACCAAGTCGCACCGGTCGTGCAGTTGATGCCGGGACTTGAAGGGGCAATGTTAACCCGTCCGACCGACATCCTCGGCACAATTTCGGATGTCAATCTAGATGAGTGGGTATTAGAAATTGCTTCCCTAGGCGATGACCGCTTCACGGTGTTGGCGCAGGGACATCAGTCTGTAGAACGCGATCCGCTCGCTCAGTTTGACCCTGGGGCGCTGCCGAATGGATTTTACCAGTTGCAGTTACGGGCAACGGATATTGGAGGACGTACTAGCACCACTCAGGTGGTCGTTGAAGTCAATAGTCCTCTTAAACCCACTCAATATCAGCGAGTTGAAACTGACTTGTCTGTTAATCTAGGCGGGACGACTCTCAACCTCATCCGCACTTATGATTCTCTTAACCGAGAGCAGTCAAATTCCTTCGGTTTTGGCTGGCATCTAGCCAATGTAGATGCTGATATTCAAACCAATGTGCCCTTAACAGGTCGCGAAGAACTGGGAACTTACCAGCCTTTCCGGGAAGGGACGCGCTTATATCTAACTCTACCTGAGGGTCAGCGCGTTGGCTTTACCTTTGAGCCAGTGAAGCATTCTCTTGGCAGTTTGACCTACTACACCCCAGCTTGGGTTGCTGACTCTGGGGTAAATTATACGCTGCAATCTGCTGAGGCCAAGCTATCGCTCTCTGGAAATCGCTTCTATGACCTAAAGACAGCTCAACCCTATAACCCGGCTAGTGGTAATTTTAATGGAGCTGATTATACGCTAACGGCAACTGATGGTTCGATTTATCATCTTGATGCGGCAACAGGTGTCACCCAGCAGATTACGCCAAATGGCACGCACTTGATTTACAGCGATAGCGGGATTAGCAGTTCTACTGGGGAAAGCGTGCGTTTTGTCAAGGATGAAGCCGGACGATTGACTCAGCTCGTTGCACCTGATGGCTCGACCGTAATTTATAGTTATGACACCTTAGGAAATTTAGTAGGGGCAAGAAATTTAGCGTTAGGAGAGTCGAAGCGTTACGGTTACTCTGCTGATGACGAGCATCTGCTGACCCTAGTCGCCGCACCGCAGAACGCAATTGGGGAAGCCATCTCTTACCAGCCAACTCCCCAAGTCTCGCCCACAATTGCTGACTTAGGTAGTGCAACGCAATGGCTGACCTCTCCAACCACAGGTAATCTAACAACGGGTGAAACGCACCGTTATTCCTTGAGCTTGCGGGAGACAGAGATTCAATCCACAGCAACAGACCTTGTCCTGTTAGGGGTAGAGGTACAAGCGCTTTTAGGGAGTAATTTACAACCCAATCTTCCCTCCATTGCTGGGCTAACTCCTCTGGTAGAAAAACAGGATAGCGATCGCGCTTTTGCCTTATTTGCCATTGAACGGGCAGGGTTAAAGCAATTAGAAATTAGTGGGAGCAATAGTGGTGCTTACCAAGTGCAACTGACAGTAGCGGGGGATATTAACCTCGATGGGTTAGTTGATGGGGTTGATAGTCAGTTGCTCTCTACGGATGGCAGTGTCAATGCAATTGATACACAGATTTTGGCAAGTAACTTGGGTTTTACTGCCAATCGCGCCCCGGTGGTTAGTGGGACAACTGTTCGCACCCATAAAGAGTTGGAAGTGACAATTCCCCTATTGAATTTGGCTTCTGACTTAGAAGGCGATCCGATTTACTACCGAGTCCTAAATCCAGTTAATGGTACGGTAACGTTGAGTCCCGACGGGCAGTCAATTCGGTTTAGGCCAAATTCCGATTATACAGGGGCGGCAACGTTTGAGTTGTTGGCAGATGACGGGTACAGTACCTCTACTCCAGCGACGATAACGGTCAATGTTAGCGATGCGCCTTTGGTGAATTTGGATTTGGCGGTTCGCCGCCTGAAACTGGATAAGGGTGAGAGTACCGAGTTGATTGTTTTGGGGGATTTTGCCGACCAAGAAGATGTGCTGTTGCCAGATTCTTACTTGAGTTATACCTCAGAGAATCTGGGAGTGGCGCTGGTTTCCCCGAATGGTGAGGTGATGGGGGTAAGCGATGGGACTTCGGTTCTCAAGGTGTCTCGCGACCAGATTCAGGCGGTTACGGCGATTCGGGTGGGTGAGTTGGGTGTTCCTACTAATGAAGCCCAGTTGAATGTGGCGATCGCCGAGCGGTACGGTCTGAAATTGTACCCGCAGGCGGTCACATTAACAGAAGGAACGACGCGGAAATTGCTGGTGGGTCTCAATGGAGTGACGCAATCGCCTGATTTGAGGCCAGAAGCCGCAGGAACTCGCTACTTTGTCAGCAATCCGTCTGTGTTGCAGGTGGACTCCAATGGAGTGATGACTGCACTTGACGAAGGTATTGCCAACGTGACTGTGGTTTACGGAGCCTCAGAGTTTGTGGTGCCCGTGCGGGTGGAAACGCCTCACATCGGTTCGACACTCCTGGGCAAGGATGGCGGTGTGGTGCAAGCTAGTGATGGCTCTGGTATGCAGGTTATGGTGGCTTCAGGTGCATTAACTGAAGATGCCGAAATTAGCATCGCGTCCTTACAACCTGAAGCTTTAACATTACCAGTTCCAGAAGGATTTTCTTTTGGAGGAGCATTCCAGCTAGAAGTGGGAGACAACCCGCTAGCGCTGCCAGCACAGCTAGCTATTCCCGCGCCTGAAGGTCTAGCTCCTGGCACTGAAGTCTTCTTCTTACGCCAAGGAGAATTGCCAGATGCAACTGGAACCGGGAAGCCCACCTGGTTTGTAGAGGAATCTGGTGTAGTCGGTACTGATGGCTTTATCCGCACCTCTTCCCCACCGTGGCCCGGTGTCCAGCAAGCGGGTACTTATACAATCGGGGTACCCAAATTCACGTATCCTCAACCTAATCCTCTAATTAGCGAACTAGCAGATGTTGCCACAAATCCGGCATACGTGGGTGCATTTGCAGTAGCTTTGAGTGGATTAGCTTTTTCTCTAGATTTGTCTCGGTTAGGCGATGGATCTCTTGCACTTAGCAGCTTTGCAGGGGCTTATCTTAACTATTTGGCACAGTTGCGATCGCAACCGCAACCCTCAGTGGATGTGGTAGCAATTCCTCGGGTTGGTAGTTTACCCTACACGACGAGAACAGGGGTTCAGCTCAATCCAGGAGGGCTGGCTACAGTACAAGTCAATTTAAATACACAAGACACGGGTGAAGCCGATCCGTTTGCTCCCCCAGTACTTCAAGGCGCAGAGTTAAACTTCAACGAGGGCGAACCAGTTGTATATCTGACTGGTAGCAATTTCCTCGTCGATTCCGAGGGTTTGGGCAGCCACTTTGAGGATTTAAGCGTCAACTTCCACATGGGGTCTCATACTTACCGAGGTACTGTAGTGCCAGAGCTGAGTATAGACTTAGGCAACAATCTCTACAAAGTTGCTGTCAAACCGCCTGAAACTGTAATCCTCGGCGAATCCTCTATTGAGTTAGTCCGGCAGCAGAACGAGCGGCGCGGTCTAAACCCGTCAGATGTGGAAGTTGTTGAGTACAAGAGCCAAAGAGATATTGAGTTAACGCCAAAAGATGTTGACCTAGCATTGGTCGCCCAGGTGTGGAGCGATACAGTCAGCGTCATCAATGCTGCCAACCCTGAAGAAATACTGGCAACTCAAGGACTCACCAGCCGAGATTTGCTTTTAGCTCGCATCCAAGTAGGCACAGACGACCGACAAGATGGACCAAGAGACTTGGCTGTTACCAGTAACGGCACTCGCGCCTACGTGACTCTAGAGCAATCGGGTCGCGTAGCTGTGATTGACTTGATGACGTTGCAGCAGGTAGATACCAATCCGGAGACAGCAGAGATTGACCCAATTGCTCTGCCTGATGGGGCTATGCCGCGTGAGATGATCATCAGTCCGGATAACCACTTTGCCTACATTGCTGATAGGCAAATCGGAACAATCTACGTATTGGATATCAATCCCTATTCGACCACCTATAATCAGATGGTTCAGACCCTCAATGTCGGTTTGAGTGGACTGCGCCAATTGGCGATTAGCCAAGATGGCAAGAAGCTGTTTGTAACTGCACCTAGCAGCTCTAGTCCCGGTAAAGGTGAGATTTTTGTCATTAATATCGACCCCGAAGACCGACCTGAAGATTCAGCGTCGAACCTCCGGCAGTGGCATCAGCTTCTGGGTGCGATTGAAGTTGATTCGGGAACTGAAGGGATTGCTGCTACTCCAGATCCGCTGAAGATGGTCTTTACTAACCGGAAAAATGATGCCAAGGGTTTTGGTCTGCTGACAATTACCAATGCTGACCCGCTTAGCTTTGCTGCTACTACCGACTATACGCAGGTAGGACTGGGCAGCACTCAAGACTACTTTGATGTTAATGAAGCCATGTCTGTGGTTGTGACCAGCGATGGGAAGTATGCCTTTGTTGCAGGTCGAAATGGCAGATTATTTGGCAGCGGTATTCCTAGCATTGATGCACCGGGAGCTGGCAGTAATATTGGCATTATTAAGGACCCCTTAACAGACCACGCACAACTGGTGGCAGCTACGCGCCCGATTCCAATGGGACTGACCACTGATTTGGTGCTATCGGGGGATAACAAGTATCTTTATGCCTCTTATCCGGGGGTCAGTAGTGTCTTTGGTTTTGATGTTGAGGAAATCATCAGGACTGTGGAAAATCCTGGGTTTGGTCCTGCTAATGATTTGACCAAAGTACCTATTGATGACATCAACCCGAATATTAGTATTGCTGCGGATTTAAAGCTATTAGGTGGAGAAACTTCTGGTTTTGGTGTGCCATCCGGTTCTAATCGCGCTCCTTTAGGGTTAGGAGGGAATCCTTATGGTATGGCTGGAGTCGCAGCAAAAGATTGGTTGGATCTGGCAGAGGTACAGTTTGTACCGCCTCCGCCTGTGCTGGCTCCGGTACTGGCTCCGGTACTTATTCCTCTATTGATCTGGCATTTGATCAATACAGTTGATGTCGTTGAGGTCAAACTTACCCTCAGTACATTTCCTAAAGGAGAAGGACTCTTCCCTGGAGAAGACGAATTTGTTGAAAGACCTCTCCCTGATGGTTTGGATGAAAACAAATTGAAGGAATCTTCGGGTGAAGTGGATGATTACAACCCCAACCGCGTTCTAACTGCTACTTGGAGAGGAGTTGATCTTGCCAATGGTCTTGGAAAGTGGGAGATTGCTGGAAGAGTAATAGAGCAATTAGTTCCCAATAACCAATTTCCCTTCGCCGATCTCCTTAACCTTACTGCTGGACAGACCTACTACTGGGGCGTTGAGGCTAAGAGTCTTACTAGAGGTACCATTCGTCAATCTGATGGGGAATTCTATCTGCCGCTACATAACCCAAACACAACGCCTGCACCGCCTCTGCCTCCGCCTACCCCTGGAACTACAGCCTATAGCAGCGTGACCTTTTTGACTCCTGACGGTACTGCCTTTGACCCCAATGGACTTGACTCTGTCAGAGCAATTGCCAACAGCATTGTTGATAACATTGATGGTCAAGGAACTGACGGCACAGTCATGAAATACGTGCCCAACTCAGGTGAGTGGGAGGTTCTCTCTGGTGATAAAGGGCTGGGTAAACCCCTCGTACTGATAGCAGATTGGAGTGCAGATTCTACAGCAGACAAGAACAACGCTGGCTTCTCTGAAGCAGCAGCAGATAGTCTATTTGCCGCTTTGGTTGGGTTGAATCAGAGCTATGAAACGCAGGAGTCTCAAGAGGATGCTCTGTTTAACTCACCAATGCATTTTATTGGCTTTGGTCGCGGTGCAGTAGTCAATAGCGAGATTATCCAGCGTCTGGGGACTTTCTTCCCGAAAGATAGGTATCCACAGATGTTCCCCGATCTGCAAATGACGACGGTAGACCCCAATGACTTTGAGCAGGAACTCGATGGACAAATCATCAACTACTTTGAGCCGCAGGTTCAGGTTTGGCAGGGTGTCACTTTTGCTGACAATTACTACCAGACGACAGCAATCAGCAACTCCGGGGGAGAAGATAGCTATAACCCCAGGGGACGCCATATCTATAATGAGATTCCTCGCGAGCTACTGCCACCCAATAGTTCTAATGGGAACCAACCACATTTATCGGTTCATCTAGGTGGTGTTGATGCGTTTAACAACCTGAATCCTCTCAGTCGAGCTGGGTTTAGACAGGATGTCGAAAATGGCAATAATCCTCACGGACGGACTACTGCTTGGTATGGCGGTACGGTTGATTTGAGTTGGAGTAAAGATAATCCTCTGGATTACCCAATCCATCGGCGCAGTGGGGATTTTAGTTACAACGAGTTGTTCGATCCTGAATTCCCCGACGCTTATCCGTGGTATACACCTAACCACACAGGTCAGCCGCTGGGTGACGATGATGCACAGTGGGAAGGAGTTGGTACGGGTTGGTATTATTCGGTGCTGGGTGGCGGCTATGACAAGCGTAGCTCGCTCCCGCCTGTAATTGGTTCGCTGACGCCACTGGAATTTGAGAATACTGCTCTACCCAGGATGCGGGGGGATTTTGCAGTTCCTACTCTGTTTAATGGTAATTTCGATGCGATTAACCAGCCGATCGGATCTCAACCTATTCCTGGTTGGTCTCTTCATAACAGCGACGAAGACCGTACTGTGCTGCAAAACTCTCTGGTTGAATGGGACAGCATTAACACTCTATCTGACCAGTACAAAGATGGTGTGGGCTACAATCTTGCTCAACCCAACTACGCTCTAGAGCTAACATCTGGTGAAGAAATTACTCACAACAGGTTTGTTGTACCTGATTGGGGTGTGTTGCGGTTTAATCTGCATGTGCCTAATCTCCCCGACACCAACGGTGGTAGGCTAGTCGTTTCTATAAAAGATACGGAACCTGGGGATACGTGGCATGAATTGACTCCTATTGAGCTAGTTAGGTCAGTAGATTCTTTAGTGCCAGATGAAGACGGTGAGCTTGTTCCTAATCCTGCTCGTCCTAATAACATAGGCTACTATGACTACGTCAACGGTAACTTTACCGACCCCTATACTTACACAATTAGCTATGGTGCAGAAGGATTTGAGACTTTCCATCTAGATATACCAGATAATCTGGAGCTACGTGGCAAGTCAGCTCTACTCAAATTTGAGTTAGAAGGAAATAGCCAAGTTTATTTGGATGATGTCTTCTTCGAGAGTGTTCATCTTAAACTTGGCAATCCAACCTTAGCTCGTCCCGATGAACGTACTCACCGTGAAAATTACTTAATTGAGAAACCTCAGTACTCACTATCTTACAACGATGCAATAAAAGGTCCTAATTGGGTGAGTTGGCAGTTGAATCGGTCATGGACAGGGAATGTCCCTCGCCCAGGTCGAGACGAAGCTCCTGCTAGTTACAGAGATTTTCTTCCTACAGATACATATCCCTATGCTGCGGAAGAACAGCCTCAAAGCAGGAACTTAGATTACCCCTGGGTATCAGACCAAACACTTCCTTTTGAACGCAGGACTGAGGGGCGTGATTATAGGTTTAATGGACTTATTGACAAAGGACACCTGCTACCTGTAGACGCTCGAACCAGAACTCAAAAAGATATCTATTCGACCTTTTTTACCAGCAATGCACTGCCACAGGCTTCAAACAGTAACCAGTTTGGAGCATGGAGAGATTTTGAGAGAGAAGAACGCAATTTGAGCGATTCGGGTAGAGAACTTTACCTAATTGCTGGTGGATATGGGTACAGTGCTAACGATCGACCCACACAAACTCCGCCCTTGCTTGTCTTTAACAGGGTTACAAGGATAAACCAAGACATTCCTGATGATCCCGATAGCTTTGACAATTATGAACTTTTAAATAGCGGGACAGGAGCTAAGAGGGTCCAATCCAGAGACAATCCCAAAGATATTTTGACACCCGCTTATATATGGAAGATTGCTGTTGTTTTAGAACCTGGGCAGGACATAGCTGACATTACAGAGAACACACCAGTTATTGCTATCATCACCCCCAATCGCACGCAACCCAATACAACAGAGGATCTTAGTCAATATAGGCTACCAGCCACAGCATCCTATCCCAACGGATTTCCGCTGGCTAATCCACCGACTAGAGATAACTGGAATCAATGGGAAACATGGCGAGTTAACGCCAGATATCTTGAAGAACTAACCAACTACAGATTCTTATCTAATATCCCTCAAGAAATTCGGGAAGTTCTCAGGGAAGACAGCACGAGCAATCCTTTGGCTGCTCCCCTGCTAGCAGAAATGGAGCTAGGGAACTATTTTGGAGCCGTCGGGCAACTCAATCTCATCAGTAATAACTTCCCCGTTTGGCATGATGGTATTTTGTCTGATGGGTTCTCCCACAACGTCTTCCCAGATAGCTCTCCTAAGATTAGCGTTGGTCAGGTTGGTAGTTTCTCCCCAGATAGTGCCTCTGAGATTGGCTCTTTCCAGATTGGCATCATGCAGAGCAGTCTCAACCAAAGTCGCTCCTTCGAAGTTGACCTCCCTGAAGTTGACTCCAGTCAAATTGCTCTCTTGGAAGGTGGCACCACTCAAGTCAGCTCCTTCCAAATTGGCGTTACTCATCCAAACACCAGCCATATTTGCTCGCCTCAAAATTGCTTGACTGAAATTGGCTCTTTCGAGGTTAGCACCCTCCAAGCTGGCATTGGTCAAATTAACCCCACTCAAGTTAGCCCCGCTCAAGTCAACGTACTTCAGCTTGGCTCCCGTGAAATCTCTCTCTCCAGCAGCATAGCGCCTGAGCAACTCTTCACCAGTTATATCCATAGCTCTCCTCCCGCATCCATTTACACCCTCAACAATAACGCCCAAACCCTCTGGAACACCCTCCTCCAACCCCAAACCCCTCTCAACATCAACCTCCAACTCACCGACCTCCCCACCGGACAACTCGCCGAAGCTCAAATTACCTCCTTCGACCAATACGGACGACCCAACGGCGGCACCCTTAAAATCGACCACAACGCCAACGGACTAGGATGGTACATCGACCCCACCCCATTCGACCATAGCGAATTCTCCCAACCCCTCACCGACACCGCATTCCGCGCCACCCCCTCCTCCCCCGCCTTCGGTCACTACGACCTCCTCACCACCTTATTGCACGAAATAGGACACCTTGCAGGCTTCATCGACGGCTACTCCGGCTACGATAGCCACCTCCAAACCCTCAACGGTAAACCCACCCTCATCACCCCCAACCTCAGCGCTACCCTCACCCCTGATGGCAGTCACCTCGACTCCCAAGTCTATCCCTACGACTTGATGAACTCTACCCTCACTCCCAGTGTCCGTAAACTCCCTTCTCTAATTGACCTAGCTATCCTTAATGCTGTCCGCAACCACACGACAACAGATAGCAATATTGCCACACTCACCGCACCCCTTGACTCAGCACCCCTAGTTGGCATCCTCAACGGCGACTTCGACACCCCCACCGACTGGACAACTAGAGGCGCAACTACCCTACTTAACTCCCAAGCTACCTTAAGTGAAGATAGCCATTTCCTCAGTCACCTTTCTCAAACCTTCCAAATTCCAGAAGGGGCAAAATATCTTCAATTCACTCTACTAAACACTACACTCGGTACCAATGTCTCTACTCCTGCTGATGCCTTTGAAGTTGCTTTACTCGATGCTAGAACTGGAGTCTCCTTAGTCAATACAGCCACAGGACTGACTCAAACTGATGCCTTCCTTAATATTCAACATGATGGTCAAGTTTATGCTGGCTCTGAAGTCACTCTACCGAGTACACTCACTTTGGCGCAACCGATGACCTTCAAAGTAGATGTCAGTGGCATTGCGGCTGGGGCAATGGCAACTCTCTACTTTGACCTGTTAGGCTTTGGTAAAAGAGATGCTAGTGTGATTGTTGATCATGTGCAGATGATCAATCAAGAATTTATTGCCCCTGTTGCTCATGACGATATGGCAACTACAAATCAAACAGAACCTATAATCATTGATGTTCTGAGCAACGACACTGATGCTGACTCTACCCTTGACCCCACTACTATTGCAATTCATACTCATCCTCACAACGGCACAGTTGAGATTAATCTGGATGGAACCCTAACTTATCTCCCTAGCAGTAACTTAGTCGGAACTGATAGTTTCACTTACACTGTGCTTGATAGTGATGGCATTGCTTCAAATCAGGCAACAGTAACCATCATCGTCAATAATGTTGCACCTACTATTACTGCTATCTCTGGCGAGAGTAATGTCAATGAAGGAGATACAGCTAACTTTACTGCTACAGCAACTGACTCTCTATTCGATACCCTGACTTACACTTGGGACTTTGGTGACGGTGGCGACACTGTAACAGGTCACTCAGTCAACCACACCTTTGCTGACAACGGCACCTACACCACAACCTTGACCGTCACCGATGCAGCAGGTGCTTCCGTGGTACAAACTCACACAGTAACGGTGAATAATGTCGCTCCTACTGTATCAGCAGGCGAAGACTTAACCACCGATGAAGGTCAAACCGTTACCTTCACTGGCAGCTTTACAGAACCCGGTATTTTGGATACTCATACGATTGTGTGGGATTTTGGCGATGGTACAACGGTTGAAGGAATTCTCAATCCCACCCATACTTACACTGATGCTGGAATCTATACAGTGAGTTTGAGCGTAACGGATGATGATGGCGGTACCAGTAGCGATACTCTCAACGTTAATGTTGCTTCTGCTTTGAAGGAAGGTACGTTCCGAGTCGGAGATACAGGAGATGTCACGATTGATTTCCTCTATGATGGCGGCGGATTTCAGGGTGAAGTCGGGATTTTTAGTTTACGCGGACTTGAAGATGTTAATCCTGTACAATGGCAACCCGGTTACTATGAATTTCTCGCAGAGGTAACTTCGAGAGTTCTGTCTAATTCAGTTGATGGTTATGTGGTCATTTCAGATCCGACCGAAGGGGCGAAGTATACTGGCGATTGGACGAGCGTTCCTTGGGAAGGAAATCTTAATGATGGGGAATACCCAGGAATTAAGTCTGTGCAAATGACTCCGGGTGAGAGGTTTGCGGTGATGATGATTCGGAATGGAACTGTGGCTGGGTTAAATGCGGAGATTCAAGCAGTAGCCAATGGCTATCCTTGGGAAAAGCAGTATTTCTACAGTTCTTGGGATCATACGCCTTATTTCTCAATGTTGACAGGCGATAATGCTGTACCCGGACAAATGGTTGATTTGACTGGAGAGGGACGGTTGTTTGGTTTTGAGGATTTGCCGCTTGATTCAGGCTCTGACCGCGACTATAATGATGTGGTTTTACAGGTTGGTGGGGCTAAGGGGAAGGCGACTGCTGTTGAAGAGGTAATTAATCCTGATAAGGATTGGCTCTCTTCTGAGCTGGGGCAGCAGATTCTTGGTTAAGACAATTTGCTAATTGTCTAAAAGCCCGTCATCTCATGTCCGGTTAATTGCTGACAATTAATCATTCAACTAAATCCATCAATAAAATCCTGTCAATCCGCGAATTAACTCTTGCTGTTAAAACCCAACTTAACAGTAATGAAATAACTCCCCTTTCAACTGTTCCAAAGTCTCAAATGTAGCAATTGGTAATGGCTCATACACCTTGCAGCCACAGCCGCTCTGCGGACTGTAATTCAGCTAATGAAATGGCAAACACCTACTTTTTCCCGTTCCAGGTTGATTAGCCGGACACGATATCATCTTCAAATTTTAGCTCGCTTGTAACCCCTGCAATTTCCACATAGAAAAACCCCCGTTATCTCTAGCAAAGGATAACGAGGGTTTGGCAAGCTTAATGATTGTTATTGGGGAGCAGACTTAGGACGAGGCTCCTAATCACCTATAAGAGTCTACTTTTAGACCTAGTCTTCCGAGATACCTTACTTTTAAGCAGCACTCGTTAATAGCTCTTGAACTCCTAGCGCCCGATCGGGTAACATAGCTAGAAACTTAGTATTGACAATTTCTTGATAAGTCTCTAAATCAGTTTGCCAATTATCAATTGCTTGATGTAAACTGCTCAATTTTTCTTTTCCTGCTTCTCCGTCAATGTTGTAACTAAAATTGCCGGAAAAGAGAACGACTGGAACAGTTTTTTCATCAGGAAAGCGAAGAACGGCTTCATTAACCATTAGGTTCAAAGAACGACTCTCTAGCGTGTAAGTCAAGTTAATTGTAGCTTGTACAGGAGCAACCCCTACTTGTTGCCACGAACCAGGAGCGAGGATAGTTTCGGTAAAATATTTACGAGTTGCTTCAGGTTGATTTTCAAAAGAAACATGTCCTCTGGGATTGAGACCGATTGCCTGGTATTCTACATTTGATAGGATTTCTACATATTTTTTGGCAATTGTTGGCACATGAATCGCGGTCGATTCTTTGTCTTCTACCGCTTCTAAAAAAATGACTCGATTCGGTTCTGCAATAATACTAACGCCGCTTTTGAAGGTGACTTGGGCTACACGGTTAGTATAAACTGGAGGACGAACTAATTCCCACTCAGTTGGGACAATGCCGCTGTATTTCAAAAAGTCGGGGGTTAAAAGGGTAGGGTTGTGATTTTTAGCAGCAATGACGATGGCGAGTTCTTGAAGAACAAAACTTGGTTGCATAGAATTTCCCTGAATAATGAGGGCTTAAATTTCGATAGACGGAGCGGACGATTGTCAGAAGCCAAGTGGAATTAGGGTCATCTCTGAAGGAAAATTCCCTCTTTGACTTCTTTTACTAACCTATCTGTTTATACAAAAAACTTCTGGGATGACGCAGCCGTATCTGCACTGAGTTTGTTTTGTTGGCTTTAGATTAACCTCAGTAGAATACCGGAATTGATTGAGTTGTCTTCTAGCAGTTAAACGAGATGGATTTAAGGACAAAAAACGACACTGCTTTTCAATTTCCTGGAAACCAGTCAAACCCTAAAATTTTTAACGACCCAATTCAATATTGTTTCTAAGACTGCTCTAGTTGTTTGAGCCGTTCTAGTAATCGCTCTTTTTCTCGCCGCTCTTGTTCTAGGGCTGCTTCTGCTTGGGCTGCCCGTTCTAGGGCTTGCTCTGTATCTGTAAGTACCCAACGGTCTTCTGCATCATACCAGCGCAACCATTGCCGTTCGATGCCTTCATATTCGCCTTGCCACAATCCCAGTCCTAGTTCTAATGCTGGAATCCACAATCTCGGTTGTTCGCGATTGAGTTCTACTTCTTGATAGCGGTCTGCGACTAAAGTAAAGGCTCGCATTTGATTGGTGTAACGGCTGAATGTGACGTAGTAGGGAACACGCAAGATTTGTTCGTAGACTTCCCACTTGCGAGGAGGCTCTTTAGGAGATTCGCTGTTGGATAGGGTTTCAAGCGATTCTTGTGTTGTGGTGGCTTCCGGATGAGGCAGTTGAATCATATCTTCTGTTCGCAGATTTTCACCGAGGTCTTCGGCTTCCGTTCCTGGTGAGAGTAACTCAACTACAAGCCGGGGGGTAACGCCTTCTTGCCAAATGACGTAGCTGAGGCGCAGGTCAGTTCGATCGTAAAGTCGAGGTACGCCAATAACAAGAAACCAGTCTGGGCGCTTGTACCATCGAGGATGGCGCACGTCATAGTAGAGGTTAATGTCTGCGCCCATAAACATCTGTTGAGCTGAGATTTGAGGCGGACGACAGGTGCGGCTGAGCAGTTGAGGTTGAAGGGTATGAAACTCGTCGGGCAATCCTGGCTCCTTCAGGTTCTCGCTAGGTAAGTCATACATGGTAGGCAGGGTTTCCCGAGGAGAACGCGGTGGCTCTGATTGGTCGATGGGATACTTGAGCTGAAACATGGTTTGACTTAGATCGCTTTGTTTCGATCGTATCGCTTCTAGCGACTATCTTGGTGATGTCGGTAAAGACCAGATACCACTCGGTACAGGGTGTGACATCAGCATCAACAGCTCAACCCGCAAATCTGGCGTATCGGCTAGAACGAGCACCCCTAAGCCCTAGGTCAGTAGCGGTGTCCACAAGAAGTTGATGACCAAGCTGGTGAGGGTCACCGGGTAGTTGCGGAAGGCGCTGTCAAAGTGTCGTAGGGCGATCGCTCATTCATTCCCTCCCAACTTCTCCAGCAACGCTTGCCACACCTCAATCTGCTGCTGTAATTGCTGAAGGCGATCGCCTTCCAGGCATTGCGTAGCACCATCGCCACTTATCGCTCTCAAAACTGTCGCAGCATCACCAAGCTAAGCTTCTACATTCTGTCGCGATCGCTACTGTAGAGAGTTCAATCGGAGCGAATGGCGCACAAATCAGCTCAAGTTGATTGAGACTAATTTCCCAATTAGATTTATCAATCCTGAATCATCAAAAAAGCTTAAAATAATGAATTTAGAACTATTACAAATTTCAGGCAAAATCAGCATTTCTCTGTAAAATGCCAGGTAAAATTGCGACTTTTCTATACAAAATCAAGGATATACAGAGAATTAAATACTTGTAAAATATCTACTGATTCCTGATAATTACCTGCAATCATACAGCTCTATCCATTACTATCACGGCTTATCCCTACTAGGACTGTTAGGAGCAACTTTCGCCAATAATGACACTTCATGGTTAGTAGCAAGCAATGGTTTTGTCCGTACAAATAGACTTTTTAGCGTGCAGAGAATAATGGATACTCTCCCTCCTTTTGCGGAAACCCAACCGCAACGGAGAGAGAAAGACCGTTTAAGCTTTTTATCAGCTTTAATGACAGCTTGTAACTGCTAATACTACAAACCTAACAAGAGATTAAGCAAACAGTGACTAGGAAATAGATAAGGCTTCAAGACAGGAAATAGCCGTTCTTATAGCGTCTAGAGTGCAAGTTAGGCAGAAACAATGTTCTTTGATGAAGTGCGATCGCTTTGAACAAGCATCCAAAAAAATCTGTTGATGAATCCCCTCCAGTTGGAGGGAGCCGTTAGAAGGAGTAAATTACAGCTTATTGAACGTTTTCAGGAAAAGTGACAACCCCTTAGCATGAGGTAACTTTTATCTAGCGACCTGATGAAGCCGAAAGTCCATCGCAGTACTAAGTCTAAAACGTTACTCTCAAAAAGGTTTGAGCTGAGATTAACTGATGCAGAGTACAAACAAATTCAAGCTTTAGCATTGCAAACCCATCTCAGCATGAGCGAATTTGTGCGACGAGCTGCAACCAGACGTACCCTACCTCGTCCTCTAGCAGCATTCGACCTCAAAGCCTATCAAGCTTTATGCCAAATGCATACTGAACTCCGACAAGCGGGTAATAACCTCAATCAGATTGCTAAAGTCTGTAACAGTTCCGTTTTGTTAGGAGAACCAGTGGTCGTTAACCGAACGCTGTTAGAGCGTACCCAACAACTGCTTCAAGAAAATCAAACTTTAATTGAGACCCTTGCATCTGCGATCGCTCAATCAACCCTTGCTTAAATGATTGGCAAACAAATTAAAGGTACGGGATTTCGAGGTTGTCTCAATTACGTACTGGGTAAAAAAGGTGCTTACATCATTAGTGGTACGATGTGCAGTCAAACTCCCGAAGCACTTGCAACTGAATTTGCACTGACTAGGTTGCTCAAACCACGCCTCAAGAAGGCAGTCTTTCATGCCACTTTATCAGTAGATGCAACGGAGAAACTCGACTCAGAGACAGAAAACAACGAGCGTTGGAGTGCTGTAGCTAACGACTACATGAAGGCGATGGGGTTTGACAATAACCAGTACGTCGTTGTCAAACATACGGATACCGGACACGACCACATCCATATTGTAGGTAGCCGCATTCGCTTTGACGGCACAGTAGTTGATGATAGCTGGGACTACTACAAAAGCCAAACTGTCATTCGCTCTCTAGAAACGCAGTACAACTTGAATCAAATGTTACCCAGTTGGGAATGCGATCGGCGATCGCAGACAACAGGAGAGCATAGAAACAACCTTAGTACCGGACAGCAGAGCGTGCGAGTGCAGTTGCAAGCCTTGATAGATCAATCTACCTGCGATCGCCCAACTCTACCAGAACTTATCAAGTTATTACAGCAACAACAGGTGCAGGTAAAAGTGAGGTTGACAAGAACTGCTCAGATCAAGGGAATTTCCTACCAACTCAATGGAGTTGCATTAAGCGGTACTCAATTGGGTAAAGCTTATACTTTTCAAGGATTGCAGAAATATCGAGGTGTTAGTTATGACCCAGAACGAGATCATCCTCAAATTCAATCCCTCTTACAGCAACCAGAAATAAACTCTCAATCTTTTGACCAGTTCTTAGATAAAAGTAATACCGAGACTGACTCAACTGATGCTGTTGAAATTCAGTCTTCTGTTGTTCAAAAACAGAATGCATTACTACCTGAAAGTGATGAAAATCAATGGCTCAAAGTGCGATCGCAGCTAAACCAGGAGTACCAACTGCCATTAGAGTTACTGGATTTGCTGCACGAACGCAATTGGCTATACGCCAACAAAAAGGGACAGGCAGTATTTACAGGACGCAGATTTGATGGCGAAACCGTACAGGTCTTTGTACTAGATGACTGGGGTGAGTTTGAAGTTACAAATCCAAGCACTGATTCGGCTTTTTGG
>JAAHGE010000180.1 GCA_010672635.1 Desertifilum sp. SIO1I2
GGGGCAATCAGATTGCAATCAAAACTAATCCCTTTCAGGGATTGAAACAAGATTGATATCAGGGAGCGTTGTGGTTAGCGATTCAAATATTGCAATCAAAACTAATCCCTTTCAGGGATTGAAACCACGATTGTAGACGGACTGTCCACGATTGTAGAATCCTCGTATTGCAATCAAAACTAATCCCTTTCAGGGATTGAAACACGAATAGCCAGCGGTGATTGGGTAGCATTTCCATTGCAATCAAAACTAATCCCTTTCAGGGATTGAAACCCGGCGACACCTGCCCCAAAAAGGAGCATCCGCATTAATTGCAATCAAAACTAATCCCTTTCAGGGATTGAAACGACTCTAATGATATTTACGATTGCAGGGTAGTACAGATTGCAATCAAAACTAATCCCTTTCAGGGATTGAAACCCAATTGCCCAGGCTGCAACAGCAGCACCCATCGATTGCAATTGCAATCAAAACTAATCCCTTTCAGGGATTGAAACCAGGGTAAGATGTGCGGTAGAGTTTATTGGGAAAATATTGCAATCAAAACTAATCCCTTTCAGGGATTGAAACCCCATTCGAGATAGAGGTACCTGAGCGTATTCGGATTGCAAATTGCAATCAAAACTAATCCCTTTCAGGGATTGAAACCCCAGGAGGAAACGGACAAACGGGGTGAGATCGGAATTGCAATCAAAACTAATCCCTTTCAGGGATTGAAACCCTACAATCAGGAGCAATCCAATTAGCATCGGCTTCAAAAAATGATTGCAATCAAAACTAATCCCTTTCAGGGATTGAAACTAAACCTTTTTACTGGTAATCCCTACGGCTATCCATATTGCAATCAAAACTAATCCCTTTCAGGGATTGAAACGCGGCTCTCCTTCCCCAAGGGCTGCGCTAACTCTGGGGCATTGCAATCAAAACTAATCCCTTTCAGGGATTGAAACAAAAGTGGAAAAGCTAGATTTTCTGCTGTTATTTATTGCAATCAAAACTAATCCCTTTCAGGGATTGAAACAAGAGCGCAGAAATCAGTGACAAATCAATCTCATTGCAATCAAAACTAATCCCTTTCAGGGATTGAAACCGCTAGCCTGCAATATCTCCTCATCAAGGTCGAATTGCAATCAAAACTAATCCCTTTCAGGGATTGAAACTCAATATAGTTTGATACTGGATCTTTCCCTTGCCCTATTGCAATCAAAACTAATCCCTTTCAGGGATTGAAACATTGCAACCGAGCGGACAGCAGAAGCTTCAGTTGATTGCAATCAAAACTAATCCCTTTCAGGGATTGAAACGTGAAGTTGCGGTGGAATTGAATCGTTTCCACCAATTGCAATCAAAACTAATCCCTTTCAGGGATTGAAACGCTCCTCCAGATGATGCTACTGAAGAGCCACAAAATATTGCAATCAAAACTAATCCCTTTCAGGGATTGAAACAGTCGAGTCCTGGATCGCCTCGAATTTAGATGAGCATTGCAATCAAAACTAATCACTTTCAGGGATTGAAACTCGAGGCAACGAATTACGATAACTAAGGCATTGTCGTATGATTGCAATCAAAACTAATCCCTTTCAGGGATTGAAACTTACTGGGGTTGGGGATTGATTTGAGGATTTTAATATTGCAATCAAAACTAATCCCTTTCAGGGATTGAAACGTAACATGGTATGATTACGTTAGTGAGTTCGACGTAACATTGCAATCAAAACTAATCCCTTTCAGGGATTGAAACACCCCATTCAAATTGCGGATCTAGCCTGCTTGATCATTGCAATCAAAACTAATCCCTTTCAGGGATTGAAACGCTCGGCTTCGAGGGACTGGGCGCTAGCGATGCCGATTGCAATCAAAACTAATCCCTTTCAGGGATTGAAACTCCCTCGCATTAACCCATATTTAGATCAGCCCGTTGTATTGCAATCAAAACTAATCCCTTTCAGGGATTGAAACAAGCAGGCCCTGCAACTGCTCGCAGAACCCCAAAATTGCAATCAAAACTAATCCCTTTCAGGGATTGAAACAAGCCCAACATGGAATCTACCCATTATCTACCTAATTGCAATCAAAACTAATCCCTTTCAGGGATTGAAACTTATCATCTGCCTAGCCCTTGCAATAAATTAGCAAATTGCAATCAAAACTAATCCCTTTCAGGGATTGAAACACGGTGTCGTTCCCTGAAGACTTCTGAAACAGGATATTGCAATCAAAACTAATCCCTTTCAGGGATTGAAACTTGCTGAGGTGCATAGGCTGAATCCACGCGCCCCAATTGCAATCAAAACTAATCCCTTTCAGGGATTGAAACCCAGGCTCCATCTGGATCGGTGAAGTCCCCGCCTGATTGCAATCAAAACTAATCCCTTTCAGGGATTGAAACGCATGAGCGGGATTTTGAGCCAAGCCAACCACAGCATTGCAATCAAAACTAATCCCTTTCAGGGATTGAAACGACGGAACTGTTTGGCGACTTGATTATCATGTTGCATTGCAATCAAAACTAATCCCTTTCAGGGATTGAAACGCGGCTAAGGGTGCCGCTAAGGGCGAGGATAATGAATTGCAATCAAAACTAATCCCTTTCAGGGATTGAAACTCAATGAGGCTCTGGCAAAATTATCGCTAATTCCTATTGCAATCAAAACTAATCCCTTTCAGGGATTGAAACAGCCCACCCGTAAGCCCTAGCACACGCGATCGCATTGCAATCAAAACTAATCCCTTTCAGGGATTGAAACAGCAAAAACTTCTAACTTAGTACCTACTTTCATTTATTGCAATCAAAACTAATCCCTTTCAGGGATTGAAACAAGAAGGTTTGGACGTTCTTGGGGAAAAAACTAATTGCAATCAAAACTAATCCCTTTCAGGGATTGAAAGCTGTAATTGAGCGAAAATGGATAAATCGAATTGCCGAGAGAAGAAAACGAAGACAAATCGAAACCATGTACAAATTTTACTTACCGAACCTGGGCGTTACAGTTTCGCTAGAGGTTGAAGACCCCAATGATAGTGCGGAGATGAAATTTGAGGGAGAGAAACCGCAAGTTCGGCTAACCCGTGCCGAACTACATGGAGCGTATGGAGCCTTTGGTCATACCATTGATACATGGGCAACCCCAATTGACCTTCATTGTGCATTAGTAACAGCAGCCCAGAGCGATCGCAGATTTGAATTTGAGATGATTGAAGGCCAAATCGATAGCTACGATCCTGGCATCCCACCCGATGCGATCGCCTAACAGCAATATAGCGTTACCTTCCAGCCTCGCCATCCCTCATTTTAGGAATTGGGCGATCGCACTTCCACTGCCCATACTCCTTGTAATAAAACTGTAAAGATTCCATAAACCAGGCATCAAGCTTAATTGAATGCCTGGGATAGAGCATTAACGAAGCTGCATCTAGCAGTAGAATTTGAAGCAGCCTCCCAACACCGCTCAATCTCGCCATGAATGAACTCGTTCGCAAGGCCCAAGAACTGGCTGATACAACGACTCAAAAAGTTAAACAAACCACTGAAACCATCAATCAAAACGTTCAGCACAGCCTGGAAAGCTTGAGTCAAAAAGCGATCTCGACAGCCAATAGCGGTAAAGAGAAAGTCGAAGAATACCAAACTAGCGTCACCCTAAGTTTAAGTACCAGCGCGATCGCCCTCAGCAACTCCCTGCAACATTTACCCAAAACCGCTACAGAACTCGCCCAAGAAATGCCCGCCATCGCCCGACGACTGCGAACAGGTGCGGGGTTGCGCCTCGGAGATCCAGCGCGGGCGGATGCTGAGGTGATGAAACTATTTGATAAAATTCCTGGAACCTCCAAGCTAAACGCAGACGAAGCCACCATTCGCCAGTTTCTCGCCGATAAACATGGCAGCCATATCCAAGCGCGATCGCAAGGTGGCAGCAACGACGCCCATAATATAGTCTGGGAAGTCGGTGCAGATAATATCCGGCGCGGCGCTAACCCCATGACAGCCAGCGAACAACTGTACATCCGCGCCCATAACGCCGTAGATTCCATCCTCAAAAATTCCGCCACCCTGGGCAAACTCGGCATCCAAGCCACCGGAACCGCGATTGTAACCCAAGCCGTCGTCACTGCGATCGCCTATTCTCTTGACCTCTATCGCGGCGACATCACCCCCAAGGAGTTTCAAGACAAAATTCTCGCGGCTGCCCTTTCCGCAGGCATTGCCACCCCTATCTTCTTCTTAATTTTCATTGCCGTACTCGCCCTCATCCCCGAACTCACCGTCATCCTTTCTGCACCGACTGTTGTTATGGGCTTCAACTTCCTATTTGGAGTCAGCATCGCCTCACCCCTCATTCAATCAATTTTGCGCCACCTAGAAGCCGGAGGATTTGGCGAAACTGCCACGCAAACCGCAGAACAACTGATAACCCTTTCCACCGCTGAAATCAGAAACTCTCTCAACTTCCAGCCTCGCCATCCCTAATTTTAGGAATTGGGCGATCGCACTTCCACAGCCCATACCCCTTAAAATCCTTGAGGATCGTTGCCCCAAAGCCCATCCCTCTTCAATTGCAGCCTTTCAACACCCAAAAAACCCATTTCTATTCTGAAAACACGAAGTTGCATGAGAAGATAATCCACGATCCTCACGGCAACCACAACCACAAACGGACTGATGAGAGCAATTGACTGGGTAATTGTATTGCTATACCTGGTTTTGACGATGGGAATTGGGTTATTTCTATCGCGCAAAGCCTCCAAAAGCTTAGAAGACTTCTTTGTATCCGGGCGTTCCCTGACTTGGTGGCTTTCCGGAACCAGCATGGCAGCCACCACCTTTTCCATCGATACCCCCCTATACGTCGCCGGAGTTGTTGCCAACCGAGGCATTGCAGGCAACTGGGAATGGTGGAGTTTTGGCATTGCCCATGTGGTGATGATTTATATCTTTGCCCGGATGTGGCGGCGTTCCACCGTTGTCACCGATGCCGAACTCACCGAAATTCGCTACAGCGGTAATATAGCCGCCTGGTTGCGCGGTGTCAAAGCCTTCTTATTCGCCGTCCCCATCAACTGTATCGGCATTGGTTACGCCATGCTCGCGATGGTGAAAGTCGTCGATGCCTTAGAACTGTGGCAAAGCTTGGGCATCACCCCCGGCGATAACCTGAAACTGTGGAGTGTGGTAGGCGTTAGCGGCTTAGTGCTAATTTACTCCAGCTTTTCCGGGTTGTGGGGCGTCGTCATTACCGACTTTTTCCAATTTTTCCTCGCCTTATTTGGGGCTATTATTGTCGCGGCTGTCGCCGTTGCTGATGTGGGAGGCATTCATAACCTCGTGCGCGAAGTCCAAGCCGCCACCCAACAGGATGTCTTAACCTTTTTCCCCCTGAACCCAGAAACCGCCGGGATTACTGGCAGCACCTTTTTAGGCTATATCTTTATCCAGTGGTGGTCATTCCGTCGCAGCGATGGCGGGGGCGAATTTATTCAACGCCTCGTCGCCGCCAAAGATGAAGCCGAAGCCGAGAAAGCCGCCTGGTTTTTTAACCTATTGCACTACATTATCCGCACCTGGCCTTGGATTCTAGTAGCTTTAGTCGCCATCGTCATTTACCCGGATCTAGCAGACCGAGAATTAGGCTATCCTCGCTTAATGCTAGACTTTCTGCCGCCCGTGCTGTTAGGGCTAGTGGTGGCTTCCCTGCTAGCAGCGTTTATGAGTACCGTCTCCACTTCCATCAACTGGGGGGCGTCTTATCTTACCAATGACCTCTACAGGCGGTTTATTAACCCCGACGCCACTCAACCTCAGTTGGTCAGGGTTGGGCAACTGGCTTCAGTGTTAGTGACCATTCTAGGCGCGATCGCAGCCTTCTATGCCACCGATGTCGCCACCGTCTTCCGCCTCGTCATTGCCATTGGTACGGGGCCGGGTTTAGTCTTAATCCTGCGCTGGTTTTGGTGGCGGATCAATGCAGCCGCCGAGTTAGCTTCAATGGTGGCAGGTTTTATCATCGGCTTAATCACCAGCATTGTCCCCATTTTAACCATCCCCGATTTTGGTCTGCGCCTGCTGGTAACATCCGCCATTACCGCCGTCATTTGGGTTGCTGCGATGCTGCTAACCCCTCCAGAGTCAGACGAAACCTTAGACCGTTTCTATACCTTAGTCCGTCCCGGCGGGCCAGGGTGGAAACGCCAACAGGAACGCACTGGATTGATGCCCGTGCAAAACTTAGGCTTAGATATCCAAAGAGCGATCGCAGCCATTCTCCTCCTGTTTGGCACCCTCTTCGCCACAGGTGGCTTCCTCCTCCTCCAGTCTCTCACAGGCTGGATTTCCCTAGTCATCGCCGTTGCCGGCGGCTTCTGGCTGCGCCAACTCAACAAGCGAGTGCTTTCTTGAGTGCTGAGTGGGGAAAGGAGTGCAAAGTTCCGAGTTCCGAGTTCCGAGTGGGGGAAAAAGTGCTGAGTGGAAAGTGCTGTTGCTTTAGCACACCAAGTAGCGGTGTGCTGAGTGGGGAAAGAAGTGCAAAGTTCCCAGTTCCGAGTTCCGAGTCAGAACACAGAAGAAAGTACCCAGTTCCGTAGATACTTGCTTGGTAGGTTTGTGCTGAGTGGGGAAAGAAGTGCAAAGTTCCGAGTTCCGAGTCAGAAGAGAGAAGAAAGTACCCAGTTCCGAGTTCCGAGAAGTGTAATATTAAGTCAATATTTACCCCTTCTTCCCCTAACTCCCAACTCCCAACTCCCTTTCATCTCCCCATCCCCCCACCCTCTTCCCCACTCGGAACTCGGAACTCGGAACTCGGAACTGACTTCCCCTAACAGTTGTAGGATAGAAATAACGATACCTTCACCTGCACTCATGGCTTTTTTTCGTCAGTACATTGCCCCGTTTTTTATTGTTCTAATTTTTGCGATCGCCCTTTTAGCCGTCAGCGCCCGTATCTTTTTGCCTAGCGATATGGCAGCCCCCGCGCCCATTACAGAAGAAGTGGGGGAGGCTAACCCAGAAAGCGCTATTGCAGATTTGCCTCCGGATCTGGCAATTTGGATTCGCGGATCGGCCGCAGACTCGCCTGTAATTGCACCGTTGGGTTCCAGTGTAAATTAGTGGCACGTCAATTTGTACCGGGCTATCAACTGCGGGCGGGATGGGGCATAGAACACGCCCTTCTGTCTAAGTTTATGCAGGAAACCTATACGGAACTATTTCCAGGGCGCGATTTCTCTCACGTTCCCAAAGCAGTAGAGCAATTTCTTTCTAGCCAGACGCCGTTGTGGTGGGTAGAGGTAGAAGAAAATACCTCTGGTTCGGACTATCTCACCCCGCTTCCCCCGCCTGTAGGTTGTTTGTGGATGGGGAATGCCATCGATCAAATTGGAGGCGATCGCAATTCGCACATCTTCTTGGTATACGTCAAACCCGAACATCGCCGCAAGGGAATTGGTTCAGCCTTAATGCGCCATGCCGAAAACTGGGCGCGACAAAGAGGCGATCGCCAAATTAGCCTGCAAGTCTTCCACAATAACGATATTGCCCTCAATCTCTACCAAAGCCTTGGCTATAATTCCTTATCGCTGTGGATGGTGAAACCGTTAAACCCCAAAGTGGAATGAGGGAATTGGGAGTTGGGAGGATGGGGAGATGAAAGGGAGTTGGGAGTTGGGAGTTAGGGGAAGAAGGGGTAAATATTGACTTAATATTACACTTCTCGGAACTCGGAACTGGGTACTTGGCACTCCTTTCCCCACTCAGCACACCGCTACTTGGTGTGCTAAAGCAACAGCACTCATCACGAAGCACTTCTTTCCCCACCCTCCCATCCATAGAATAATCGACCCGCCCGAAGACGGATCGATCGAACAAGACCGAAAATAGAATTGCCTATTTTTTGCGCTTGCCTTTCATCTTGCGCCCAAAACCTTTAGATCCCCCTTTGGGTTTCCCGGCTGTAGGAAGTTCATCGCCGGGTGAAAGCGCTGCTGTTTCTACAAACTGTCTGCCGCAGTCTTTGCAAGCATAGCGCTGTTTGCCATTTTGATGACCGTTTTTCCGCACATCCCCAGAACCACAACTTGGACAGATAATTGCATCTGGATCGAGGGTTCTACCATTAAGGGTTGTAGATTCTTCAGTAGCTGGTTCTGAATCCTCTAATATTTCTGCTGCTTCAGAAATTTCTGGCACAGCCTCAACGGGTGCTTCTTGAACTCCCGTTAAGCTTTCTGTGAGAGGAGGCGCATCTTCAACTTCTGGCTGAGTTGCTTCAGCAAGCACGTCTTCAACTTCTGGCTGAGTTGCTTCAGCAGGCACGTCTTCAACTTCTGGCTGAGTTTCCGCAGCAGGCGCTTCTTCAACCTCTGGCTGAGTTGCTTCAGCAGGCGCTTCTTCAACTTCTGCCAAGTTTTCAGTCGGGGTTTCTTCTACAGGCGCTA
>JAAHGE010000181.1 GCA_010672635.1 Desertifilum sp. SIO1I2
TGTTTAAAGGACATCAATCCGATGTCCTTTAAACGTGCGAATTTCCTGACCCGTGGCGATATTCCAGAGCTTAAAGGTATCATCCCAACTGGTGGAGGCGATCTCTTGACTATCGGGGCTAAAGATCAGGCTAGTGATATTTGTCCGGTGTCCTGGCAAAATTTGCTCTTGAGCGGTGGCAGCATCCCACAGATGGATAAGTTTACGATCTTTGACAAAGGCAAGTTTCTGTCCATTGGGGCTAAACTGAAAAATGCTAGCTTCCTCAAAAGAGGCGATCGCTTTGTTCTGCTGGATATTCCAGAGACTCAACGTTTCATCAACACCTGCTAAAGCCAGGATCTGACCATCTGGGCTAAATGCGACATCCTTAATGCTACCTTGAGTGCCAGGAATGCTCAGGATTTCTCGATCGGTTGCTGTCTCCCGGACGCTCACCGTATTTTCTGAATTGACCAACGCCAGCATCTGGCCATCGGCACTAAAATTGAACGACGCCCAGTAATTCAGGCGATCGAATCTGCGAATTTCCTTGCCCGTTTCAAGATCCCACAGTTTGATGATTGAAGTGTCTTCAGGGGTGCTAAACAAGGCAACCCGTCGATTGTCTGGACTAAATTCCATCCAATAAATTTTTTCTCGATCTCCGGGAAGGTTACGAATTTCCTGACCCGATTCTAGATTCCAGAGCTTGATCTGAGAATGTGTCGGATTTTTACCACTCACGAAAAACAGCAATTTACCATCTGGACTAAATTCTAGGTATCGCGCTTCCTCATAATTGCCAGGGATGCGGTGAATTTCCCGATTTGTCGTCATATCTCGGATGGTAATGATGTTATCGGAGTGGATAAAAGCCATTCTCTGACCATCGGGGCTAAAGCTAGTTAACTTCGCGTCATCTTGATAGATCCTGACGATGGGCGAAGTGCGATCGGGCAGTTGCCAGACTTTAATGGTATTGTCCCAACTGGCAGAAGCAATCGTCTGGCCGTCTGGGCTAAACTTGATATCGATGACATCATCTTCGTGCCCCTTGAGTACGCCAAGTTGCTTGTTAGCCTTTAAATCTCGAATGTGGATGGATTGCTGTTCATCAACTGTCACCAGCCGGCGACCATCTGGACTGAAGTTAAAGAATTGAATCTCTTCAAAGGATTGAGTGACTTTACCCTGGGCGATATTCCAGAGTTGAAGCTTTTTATTTTGACTCCGCAAAGCCAGGATGGGGTTAGTGGTGCTGAAATCGAAGAATTGAATGGCTTCAAAAGTTTTCATCCTCTGACCGCTTGCTCGGTTGACAAGCTGGAGGATTTTATCTTCACCGTGCAGGGCAATGGTTTGACCATTGGGGCTAAATTGAAGGCGAGTCACCCGATCGGGCGTTTTTTGAAAGGTATACAGGGGCCGACCGGTATTGAGATCCCAAAGCTGCATGGTTCGATTGTCGCTGACCGTCGCGATCGCCCGATCGTCGGGGCTGAACTTCAGCAAACTCACCTGAGCTTGGCTACCTTTGAGGGTTGAAAGGGGTTTGCCTGTCGTGGCGTTCCAAAGCTGAATTGCCCGATCTGAGGTGGTCGCTGCGATTGTCTGACTATTCGAGCTAAAGGTAAAATCTTGAACGGTTCCCAAGGTTTTGATCGATTGACCATCCGTCAGATTCCAGAGTTGCAGCACGTTATCAAAATTAATTGAAACGAGGCTGCGAGCATCCGGACTGAATTGAACATTACGGATAGTCCCTTGTGCGCCTTTCAACGTATCAAGTAGCTCGCCCGTGTCAGTACGCCAAAGCTGAATTTCATTGTCAGAACTAACCAACACCAATATCTGACCGTCCGCACTAACGTCAAAAGCTTGAACCTGATTAAAGCTTCTAATCAGTTGACCATTTTCGGCATTCCAGACATAGAGCGTGCGATCTATGCAGCCAGAAATCAGGGTCTGTCCATTTGGGGTGAAATAGAAGAATGTCGGCGTATTTTTATGTTTAAGCGAGTTTTTTTCCCGCACTTCCGAGAGGGCTAGCTGTAAAGCATTCGTTGCCCTTACTTTCAATTCGTCCCACTGGGGGTCTTTGGATTGAATATAAGGTTTGAGATTCTGTCCGGCTTGCAGGGCGATCAGTAATGCATCAAAGGGCTGCCCGGTTAGAATTTCCTCCTTGGCAGTAGCCACCTCAATCCCAGATTGGGCTTGTTTGGTCTGATGGATTGCTCGACGAGCCGATAGACCCGCAAGACCTGCCGCAACCAAAGCGATCGCCATCACTGCCGTACCGATCTGGATGCGCCGTTGCCCCTTGGCGACAGCCTCCTGTAGGATTCGGGCCGCTTGCTGGGTTGCTTCTTCCACTGAGCGGCTAGAGTTAATGTAGTCCTGCTGCAAACTCGTTGGCTTCGGGTTCTTGGTGGCGCTTTGAACTAGCCATTGTTCGGCCTCCTCCAGATCGTCCCCCCGCAACAATAAGCTTTCCTTGCGTTCTTTGTTATCCCATTCAATCGCCCGTACCAGCAGCCGCGTATGAGCGTGGAGATGAACCAGATCGGTGTCTAGGGTGCGAATCAATTC
Source organism: Desertifilum sp. SIO1I2 (assembly GCA_010672635.1). Taxonomy (GTDB): domain Bacteria; phylum Cyanobacteriota; class Cyanobacteriia; order Cyanobacteriales; family Desertifilaceae; genus Desertifilum. The sequence goes on from JAAHGE010000181.1 coordinate 2,575, forward strand.
CTTGAAGTTGGCTGAAAAATCGCCATCGTACTGGTTAAAGTCAATCCACTGCACGCTAGCCAGCACGGGATGCAGATCGGCTGGGTTAACGGGCCGATGTAGGATGGTGACAATCCGCTTATTCAGCGACTTGGCATACTCCACCTCATCGGCACAATAGGGAGACTGAATGGAGTTGGGAGAAATAATAAACAAGAAATGATCGGAGTTTTCAATCCCGCGATAAATTTCCTGCTGAAAATCGCTCCCCGATGCAATACTTTCTTGATCGAACCAGGTGGTTTTACCCTGTATCTGCAAGGCATCGTTTAAGCGGCGCGCAAAGTCTGAATCGGTTCGAGAGTAGGAAACAAACACATCTAGCGCGATTCCGGGGGGTTGGCGCAAGCTCTCGGTAATGAATTCTACTTGAACGGGTAGCGGCAGATAATGAGTTCGCTGTTGGGCAGTCTTTAACCAGGCTTCGGCATGGCGCAAGTTATAACCCCGTAATAGGATACTGGGGTTTTCCTGTTGCCGCTTCCACTTCAGCGCTTTGGTCAGCAGCACTTTATGGGCTTCGCGATCGGCTGCATCGTGGCGCAACGTGCGGATGAGATTGCTTTCGTGACGCTGGTAATCTTCGGCGGCGGGATTATCGGTTAAGTCAATATATTGAATATCTTTGAGGGCGGGGGGGATTTGGGAGGCATCAAGGGGTTGAACCAGTAAGGGAACGATCCGCTTATTTAAAGACAGGGCATAGTCGAGTTCGGTTTGACAGTAAGCCGATTCAACGGCCGATGGAGACATTAGGTACACGAGGTTGTCTGCGCCCTCAATGCCGCGCGCGATCGCTTCTTGGAAGTCTGTCCCGGTTTGAATATCACTCTTGTTCGTCCAGACGGTCAACCCTTGACGCCGCAGGAGATTGCGGATTTTTTCCATGATAGCGATGTCTTCTTCGGCATAGGCGAGGAAGACATCGCTCATGAGATTGCGAGCGTTTTTGATACTTTCGGTTATAAACTCGCAGTGTAAATCAGTGGGGATGCAGGGGGGTTGCTCCTCCTGGAAACGCAGATTGAGCCATTGTTGTGCAGAGTCGCGTTCTTCCCCCACTAACAAATAGGGCGATCGCTTCTGGTTGCGTTCCCACTCTAACGCTCTAGCTAAAAAATAGGTGTGGCGATGCACGTAGGCTTTATGCCGTTCGAGAAGGGCTAATAATCCCTGAAAGGCTTGCTCAAAGTCATCGACATTTTCCCGAAAATACACCCAGTTAATCTTGGCAATTTCTGGGTGCATATTGGTAAAGCTAGAATGCTTGCCCTGAGCAGTGTAGGCTTCCCACTCGCCATCTGTCCCTTGGGGAAAACGTTGTTGCCAGGTATCGCGGCTAATTTGTTCGACGTGCAATAGGGGAATAATCCGCTTGTTGCGCTTGAGGGCTAATTCCACCTCTAAGCGACAATAGGGGGAGTTGATGGAGTGGGGAGCAATCACAAACAGGAAGTTATCCGACTTTTCAATCCCATCGTCAATTTGCTTTTGGTAATCCACGCCTAGGGGAATATCATCAAAGTCAAACCAGACTTCTAACCCTTGCTCAACCAGACGAGCGTTCAGTTTTTGGGCAAACGCTTTACTATCAGCCCGACCATAGGAAATGAAAGCATCTTGAAATTGACTCATTGTTAATCTGCAATGTGGATGGCGTAAAATCAGGCTTCGATCGAGCCTTGGGCAGGAAAAATCTCTAAGACTAGCAACCGAGGACTCTCTTGGCAGCCCGTAAATACTTTTCGCGATCGTCTAGACCGTTATAGCCGCCGTTAATCGCTTTGGTGACAGCGCGGATATCATCGAGATCGGCGAGTTGATTAATATCGCGATCGTCCCAATACCACCCGGCTGCTAGTACGGCGTAAGGGGCTTGCGCGACTAATTCTGGCTTGGCCGTAAAATCGATGCCCATTGCCTGAGAAAAGAGTTCATAATTGTGCCGCCCTGTTAGCTGAATCAGGCCCCGTCCTTTAAACCGTTTGCCATCTCCGGGTTGAGTATTGCCTAGCTCAGTCCAGCCTTCGTAATCTTCGCCGGAAGCATATTCTTCCATTGCATGAAAACAATCGCATTCATGAGCCACTTGGGAGATGAAGTGGGCGATCCGCAGGGGAGTGTTAATTTGATAGCGCGTTAGGGTTTGGTTGACTCCGGGCGTGAGTTCGTGCAAGCGTTGCTGGGGAGCATCGGGCCCGGCAATTTGAATTAACTGCTCGGCGGTAATGAAGTTAGTACAAGGTTGGGTTGTTTCTTGAGGAGCGGGTGTTACGGTGGCAGCTTGGGTAATGGTCGGTTGGAAGCCCGGTTTAGAGATAAAGTGAACCCAGAATTCGGCGTCTATACAAGTGCGCTTGATCATCTCGTAGGAGTAGGTCAAGGCTTTCCCTTTCTCCGGACGGCTGTCGTCGTTGCGATCGTAGCCGTTTGGCGTCCATTCGCCATAGGGGTCGTGAACGATTAAGCCTTTACTGTTGTAGCCAACGATCGCGATAATGTGACCGTAGGAGGTGAAATAGCCATGCACCACGCAGGGGTTGCCTTGAGCGAGCCATTGCTTGACCTGTTCGAGGGTGGCGGTGGTGGTAAAGCGATCCTGACAGCCGTAGGCTTTTGCAGCTTGGACTAAAGCGTGAGGCTCGTGACGATCGAGACCTCTGGTTTCTAGCCAATCTTGCAATTCATCTTCAAACTGTTGGCTTGGATTGTTCTGCTGCACGCCAAAATATTTGAGGCACATGGCAAGGCTGGTGACATTGCAACTGCCAAAGGGATTTTTAACGTTGTCTACTTGGGAGAGATAGGGAACGGGCAATTCTACGGTGCCGTTTTGAGCGATAACGGTGGGGGTAGTGGCGATCGCCGTTGGTGTTGCGGCTGCGGGCGCGATCGCCTGTCCGTTGCGGTCTAAAATCTCAACATGGGGGGCGTACGCATACCAGGTATTGCGGTTTTCGGCTCCTAGTCCTTGAGTTAGGGTGATGTGAAGGTGATTGCTGCCGCCATCTTGATAGGCCTGCAAGCCAAAGGCCATGCCGCTCTCGATCTCAATCTTAGCGGTAGGGGGTAGCGCCTCAGAGGGCTGAGGGCTGAGCTTAAACACGGTGTTGTGCCGAGTTCTAATAATTCCGGCGACACCCGGTTTAGGCACCGCAGTGGAGTCCGCGCTTAAGGAGGTTCCGGTAGCAAGCGCGTTAGGGGGCAGTAGAGTTGCAGTTCCGACAATCCCGTTATTCGTTGGTTCTGCCGTGCCGTTAAAGGTATATTCTGCGATCGCCCCCTCTGGCAACCGGGCTGTTTGTACGGGCGCAAAGAGGGTTTTATCTTGACTGACTTCTTGGGCGGTGACTAAATATTTTTCAATTTCCTCTTCTTGTTTGGCTTGCTGTTTCACTAACTCGGAAATATAGTTTTGGACATCATTTTTGATGATGCTTTCCACGCGACTCGCAAACAGAGGATAGCCTTCAAGATGACTGGTCACGCTGCCATAGGAACTGCTCAGTTGCAGATACTGCCAACCTTCAGCTTTCAGATTTTCGGCGGTTTGTCGATAGTCGCGCCAGCGATCGCCAAAGCGACAAAACTCTTCAACGGCTGCACTGACTGCAATCACCTGACTTAAGGCAAAGGGTAGGTAAGGAAACCATTTGCGAAAGGCGGGATTATCATTACCGACTTCAAAGTTAATCCCCACTAGCGCGGGTAAAATCACGCCACCGATGATAGTAGTAAGGCGCAACCGATAGTGCCAGCGACGGCATTCAGCCGCTTTTTTATCAGCCCAAACGACTTGATCGAGCCAGCGCCGTTTCAAAGATTGTTTGTAGAGATCGGGCAGTTGTAACTGTTCGACCAGTTCGCCCAATTCCTGCCGTAAATAGTCGTAGTATGTTTTTTTCTTCGCCATAAAATTGAGATGCTAACGGAGAAGTTCAATCTATTGAGAGAAAGCGTTTAGCTCAGCAGGCGATAAATCGTACTGGAACCGCCGTAATAACCATCAAAATTCACATCAGATTCCCACACGAAGCAAGCGCGGGAAGAGGAGTTTGATAAAACTCGGCTACAACCTGCTGTCAGGGCGATCCCAATATGGGCTTCTTCATAGGCAATCACAAGATCGCCTGCTTCTGCCTCCTGGGGGGAAACGGGTTTGCCCCGTTGCTTGAGCGCTTCTACCAGGGAGGGAACATAATTGGGGTTCTCGCCAAGGGGCGAAATATTGGCTTTTTGTAAAACTTTGTTGACGCTCCAAGCACAAGCATTATTGCCGCCATCGGGGCCATCTGCGGTAGACATTCCCCGCAGGGTGTTGGCAGACGCAAGGATGGCTTCATTGAAATTGAAGGCGGGAGGTTTTTCTGGAGGAGACGTGGCGATCTCGATCGCGGGAGGCTCGCTTTTTAGGGTTGGGGGTGCAACCCCTTGATTCACTGGCTGCGCTTCTAGGCGAGGTTGGGGGGGCGGAAGCGGAACTTCAGCAAGATCGCGAGCAGCTCCGTCAACTGGAAGCATTGGGGCCACACTGACAAATCCATTGGAGCTAGCATGGGTTTGAGGTGGAGCCAATTGGGGTTGATTCTCAGTTATGCCCTGGGCTGTCGCCGCGTTGGAGCTAGTATGGGTCTGAGATGGAGCAAATAGGGTTTTATTCTCAGTAACGCCCTGGGCTGTCGCCAGATATTTCTCAACGTCTTGCTGCTGTTTGGTTTGCTGCTTCACTAATTCGGAAACATAATTTTGAACATCGTTTTTAATGATGCTTTCTACTCGACTAGCAAACATTGAATAGCTGTGGACGTGAGTGGCTCGACGAGCCTCGCTGCGCTCCGTTTTAGGGTATGCTACTTTGACCGGTTCGGGAACGGGTTTATGTTCAGTAGAGGCGGGCATGTTTTGATAGGGGCCGCTTAACTGAAGATAGTTCCATCCCTCTGCTTTGAGGTCTTCTGCCATTTGCCGATAGTCTCGCCAGCGATCGCCAAAGCGGTAAAATTCCTCGATTGCTGCGCTCACAGCAATAATTTGGCTGAGGGTAAACGGGATGTAAGGGAACCAGTTGCGAACGGATGGATGGATTTTCTCGACCTGAAAGTTAAGGCCGACTAAGGCAGGCAAAATGACGCTACCGATAATTGTGGTTAACCGGAGTCGATAATGCCAGCAGCGACATTCAGAGGCTTTTTTATCTGCCCAGACGACTTGATCGAGCCAGCGATGCTTCAGCGAATGTTTATATAACTCAGGCAGTTGTAGCTGTTCGATTAGCTCGCCTAATTCTTGGCGCAGATAGTCGTAATAAGTTTTGGCCATTGCTACTCCCCCCCCCTACTGAGCTAACAGCGAGGGAGAGCAGTTCCGATCGACAGCCAACTGATGGGTGAAGCTAAGGGTAAAGCCAAGCAGCAGAATTTGCTCGATCGGTGTTAAGACTCGGTGGTGGAGATTTGCAAGCAATTGAAGGATCGATGTTCCAGAGAACGCGCGATCGCGAAGGCACCCTTGGCGGCTATTCATAAATTGATGCACAACCCAATGATTATAAAGAACTATTCTTCCGCTAACAGCATTACTGCTGTCTCGTTTACCTGCACTTTCATTCAGGACGAGTCAGGGAACTGGGAAAACACAACTAGCGAGCCATCGGAGAACGGGAGCTAAGGGCTTTTGCTTTAATCAGCTTACTCCCTTAGATAGATATTGAACTAAACTTTATAAAATTTCAAGTAAATATGCTGTTGACATTGACGATGAGACTTGTTGCATAAAATCCGCTCGGATGA
>JAAHGE010000182.1 GCA_010672635.1 Desertifilum sp. SIO1I2
TCCCCGATTTGAATGTGAAATTGCTAAAGCTGGCTAAAGCTAGAGGAGAAATCAGCCTTGCAGATTGCGTGATTGAAACTAGCTTACCGCCTGAAAAAATTCAAGGGGTTTTAAACGACCTGCAACGCCAAGATTTAATTAGAGTGGCTAACCGTTCGAGCGATGGAGCCGTAGTATACCGGATTGTTTAAGCCGATCGCAATCCTTGCAGTTCCCAATGGCGCTGCTGTAACTGGTGCATGTGATCGAACAACTTCCAGCAATAGTGTTCGGGCAATCCGCAAGTGACAGCCCCGCGCATGACGACGTTAAAATACCAGTCATTCGGGGCAATTTCTTCGGGGAGTTTGTCTACGACGACATAGGTTCGGACGTTTTTATAAACTTTTCCTTGGTGAAGCAGTTCCACCACCTCTCGACGATAGCCGTTGCGGGGAACTTCTTCGCGTTCGTCAAGGCGATCGCTAAATCTCCACGGTAGCTCGTATAATACTCCTTCAACGGTTGCCTGCGGGTCGCGAACGATATCTAAGACTCCACAGTTGCGAAGTTGCGATCGCCGATAAAAGCCTAACCGATATCCGCGCAGAGTTGCCGGCCCCACTACATAGGAATGGGTGTTTTCCCCAAAGGTGCGCTTCAGGTCTACCGGACACATACACGAACCGTAAGCAAAATAGTAAAACGTGGATTCTGTGGGGGAGGGTTCAACAGGATTCGCTACGGAAATTCGGTGTAAGTGTTCAGATAGAACGGTCATATCAACATTAAGGATGCTAAAAACCTTTTCTAGGAGATGATTGTATCAAGAAACTTCTTTAAACACAACTATTCCGATAGATAAACCGTAGATTTCTGCAAACTTAAAACGAAAGGGGTTGGGTTGCTCTTCGCCTCACCCAACCCCAGACAGTCAGAGTTGCAGACTCTAACGGTTGTCGAGTTCCACCAGCGTTCCAGCATCATTGGTACGGAACGTCCAGTTATTGCGGCCCGCCGTCACCGTTACTTCCCAACCGGGAACCATCACAGCACCACACAGAACCCCCGGACGGCTTAACCCCAAGCAAGAGTCGGGCCAATTTTGCCGTTGAGCATTGGTAATCTGAATCAGAGAAGCCGGAACCCCCGAACGTTGCGACGCCGCGCGAATCACCGCTTTAGAAACATCATCCGGTAACAGATTTCCAGTTTGAGCGTTCTCTGGGAAGATGATGCTGCCATCGGCATTGGTACGATAGACCCAATTATTGCGTTCGTCTGTCACTTCAACCCGCCATCCTGGTGTAGGCGTTTGCATACAGCGAACAGTGGGAAGCAATAAATCTAAACATGCATTCGACCAATTATTCTGGGTGGCGTTTGCGATCCGCAGTTGGCTAGCGGGAATTCCCGTATCTAAGGTTATCCGTTCTCGGACTAAGTTAGCAACGCGATCCGGAAAGCGAAACGGGGCCGAATTGGGATCGAGGATCGCCACTTGTGCCAAAGCGACATTCGAGCCGGTATTATCTGTACGATAGATCCAGCGATCGCCACTATTGCGCCGACCCACCGTAACCTCCCAACCGGGAACCGCACCTTGGGAACAGAAGCGTCCTTGGGCTTCCAAACCCAAACAGCCATTCGGCCAAGTCTGCTGTCGAGAGTCCACCACTATTAGCTGAGACGTATTAATTCGCGTCCGGTTGGCCACATCGTTTAACACCGCCGTCGTTACCGCATTGGGTAAACTTCCCGTTGTCCCTGTTTCTAGACGAATAACGCGACCTTCTAAATCTGTACGATAGACCCAGTTAGTGCGCCCATCAGACACCACCAATCGCCAGCCTTGAACCTGCGCTAACGTGCAAGCTTCTCGCGGTTCCGCCAAACCCAAACAGCCATCGGGCCAAGTTTGGCGGGTAGATTCCACTAGACGGAAATTATTACTCGGAATCCGAGTCCGGTTTGATAAATCGCGATACACCGCATTTAAGAGCGTAGTACCAGGTTCATTGGTATTGCTACCATCCGACTCTAAACGGACAGTACGGCCCGTATTATCGGTGCGATAAACCCAATTGCTAGAACCATTCGTCACCACAACCCGCCATCCTGGAACCTGGGCAAATAAGCAAGATTCATTCGGGCCGCCCAGTCCCAAACAGCTATCCGACCAAGTTTGTTGAGTCGCTTCAGTGACGCGGAAATTGCCCACCGGAAGCCGAGTTCGATTAGAAACATCGCGATAAACGGCGTTCAAAACTGTACCCGGAAGTTCAGTTCCCCCCGTGGCGTTATCATCTTGCAGGCGAATACTGCGACCGCTTAAATCAGTTCGGTAAACCCAGGTATCGCGGTTATTCGTAACGGTAACTTCCCAACCTTCCACAAAGGCTTGACCGCAAAATTCGCCAGGTTCTTCTAAGCCTAAACAGGTGTTGGGCCAAGTTTGGCGGGTCGAACCTACCAGCCGGAGTTGATTTTGGGGAATATTCATCCGCCGGGAAATATCGCGAAAGACGGTATCAATCACCTGGCGGGAGGGGGTACCCGTTTGACCATTTTGCCCGTTTTGACCGACGAGGCGAATGACGCTACCATCTTGGTTGCTGCGAAAGACCCAAGGGGTATTTTGATTGGGGATGCGAACGCTGACTTCCCAACCGGGAACTAAGGCGCGAGTGCAAAGGCTGGTACCATCGTCAATTCCCAAGCAGCCATCGGGCCAAGTTTGTTGTTGAGAACTGATGACTTGGATGCGTCCCACGGGTTGACTGGAACGTTGAGAAGCCTCGCGAATGACGGCGTTTCTCACATTTCGGGGTAAGTTTTGACCTAAACCCGGTATGGGGAAGGGGAAGAGTTGGGCATAGAGTTCGCCTTCTGCTTTAATCGGTTTGTCTAAGGGTTTGGCGATCGCACTTTCAAGCCATATTAAGCTGCCACTAGCTGCTAAAATAGCGGCCAACATGACTTTAGACAAACGATATTGACGCGGGTTAGCGATATTTGTAGAGGAAGATTGAGAAAGTTGTTGTATAGACATAGAATCGATCGCCTCAAAGCAAAGTTAAAATCACCGATGGGGGTTGTGTAATAGCAGAATTTAGGCAAGAGAGAATTTAGATCTCGCCCTAGACTGCTGCACTTTAATGGGGTTGGGTCGTTTTTTATGACTGAATCAAAGTTGTTTGGGTTCCTCAAACAAATAGAGCGGTCTTCAATCAATTGCGGGTGTTTTGGCAGCCCTTTGAATATTAAAAAATCTCACAACCGCCTCACCCAAATGGAGGATTTTTATGCAAGCTATTTTTAAATATTTTTAACCCTCGTAGATTTCTAAGGGTAAGCCGTCAGGATCTTTAAAGAAGGTAAAGCGTTTTCCGGTTAATTCATCGAGGCGAATGGGTTCAACGGCGATCCCTTTGGCTTCGAGTTCAGCAACGCTGGCGATGATATCTTCGACTTCAAAGGCTAAATGTCTCAAGCCGCAGGCTTCCGGCTGGCTAGGTCTTTCGGGAGGGTTAGGAAAGGAAAATAACTCGATGCGATCGCAATTTCCTACCTGTAAATCTAGTTTATAGGAATTGCGCTCTTTTCGATAGGTCTCTTGAATCACTTCAAACCCTAGCAGATTCACATAAAACTCTTTTGATTTCTGATAATCTGCACAAATAATAGCAACGTGATGAATGGTAGTGAATTTCATAGGATATTAAAGCTTACAGGATAACGAGTTGAGAGCCTTCCGCATTTTTGGTAATCTCAATTCTGGCTTGGAAGGCTTCCTTAAAATAAGGCATATGGGTAATGGTGAGGATACAGGCAAAATCAGGCGCGATCGCATTAATTGCAGCCACCAAGCGATCGCACCCTTCTCGATCTTGAGTTCCAAATCCCTCATCTACAATTAGCATCTGTAAAGACGTACCCGCACGCTGCGCTAACAGCTTGGCTAAGGCTAAACGAATGGAAAAATTGATCCGAAAGGCTTCCCCACCCGAATAGGTTTCATAAGGGCGCGTTCCCCGCGCATCTGCAATTAAAATATCTAAGGTTTCAATGATTTTTCCCTTTGAAGAACGTCCGGCTTTTTGGGTAACAAATTGGACGTGCAATTGATTCGCGCTTAACCGAGAAAGTACCGCATTGGTTTCTGCTTCCAATTGGGGTAAAACATTTTCAATCATCAAAGATTGAATGCCATTTTTACCAAAAGCTTGTGCTAATTCTTGGTAAACCCGATACTGGCGTTTGGCGATCGCAAGCTGTGCTTTGAGTTGTTTGAGTTGAGTTTGTCGCGTTTCTAAATATTGTTGTTGCTGTTGCAAGCGTCCTAATTTTGCTAACTGCTCGTCGAGTTGTTCGCGGCGCTGGTAAATTTGCTGTTCTAGCGTTTGAATTTGGCTAACGGCATCGGGATTTTGCAGAAGTTTTTGTTGTAATTCCTGCGTTTTTTGAGTAGAATTATTTAATTCTTGCTGTCTTACTTCTAGGCGAACTGCGAGTTCTTGAGCAGTCTGTTGTAACTGGGGATATTGTTGCTTAGCTTGTTGAAGTTGTTGATAGCGGAGTTGAGCAGACTGAGCTTGGCGTAAAGCGCTGCGAACTTGGTTATGTTCGTCTAAGCTGTAATTTAATTCAGCCAATTGTTGCTCTAAAGTTTCAATTTGGCGATGAAGCTGAGAAGAGGTTTGCAATTGCTCTAGGCGTCGTTGGAGTTGAGCAATTTGCGCTTCAATTTCCGGACGTTGAGTCAGAATTTGGGCTTGTCTTTTTTGGGTCGATTTAATCTCAGCTTGCTTAATTTCTGCCCAACGCCAGCGATCCACCTGTCCTCGCACTAGGGCATGGTCTTTTTCATCGTAACCGAGGGCTTGGAGTTCGGCATCAATGGTTTGTAATTCGGCTTGCAAATCTAAGGCATATTCGCCACTATTTAAAGACCGCTCAATTTGAGCCGCTTCCACACTTAACTGTTGCAAGCGCTGAGACATTTCCCCAGTGACGCTTAAATGGGCTTGCAGTTGTCCGCGTTTTTCCAAAGCAGGCGTGAGTTGGCTTAATTCGCGTTCGAGTTCGCGATATTTAGAACGCAGAATTTGAATTTCGCGTTCGGAAGTCACCAGTTGTTCGCGCAATACCCAAAGCTGGTCTTGAATTTCCTGTTGTTTCGTTTGATGCTTCAGTAAGACCAAATTCCAGTGGTGTTCGTCCAAAGGGCGATCGCACAAAGGACAAGGCGGAAACTCCTGCACCTCCGGTTCGGGAACCTGAGTCTGCAACATTTGGAGTTTTTGCAAAATTTCCCCCAACTGCAACTCATAATTGCGCTGATCGGCCTGCAAACGTTCCATAAAATGACGGCGTTCCTGTCCTTTTTCCAGAACCCGTTGCTGGTAAACCCGCTTATTTTCCAACTGGCGAATGCGATCGGTGACTTCGGCGGCGGCTTGTTGCAGCGAAAGCCCTTGTTCTTGTTGGCGTTGCAGTTGTTGATGGGTGGCTAAAAGTTCCTCCAACCGGGCTGCTAAACGCGCCTGAGAGCGGTCTATCTGGCTCTGTAGCTGGTTGCGACGCTGTAATAAGGTGCTAGCTTGCAGTTGCAGGCGATCCAGTTGTACGAGGCGATCGCGGGCGCTTCTGAGTTGTTCGCACCCCGCCTCAATTTCCGGTTGGCGGCTGAGGATCTGTTGATTTTCCACCGCTTGCTCGTTTAAAGATTCTAACTGAGCCAAACTGAGATTCAGGTGATTGGTCAGTTCTTGAATTTGCTCGGTTTGGGTATCGCGCAGCAGGCGCAGTTGACTTTGGACTTGGGTATGGGCTGCAAACTTTTGCGATAAGCTTTCTTCGGTACTTTGCAGATATTGAAATTGGCTATAGGCTTGAGCGATCGCGCCTTCTTGGGCGAGCAAACTTTCCACTTCCTGCTGTCGCCCCAAAGCGCTTTGATACTCTGCCAAACCCCGCTGATAATCTTGAGTCAGGTTGTGTTGCTGCGTGCGATGCCATTCTAATTGTTGCTGTTGGGCTTGTTGTTCGAGGCGTAAGACTTGCCAGCTTTGCAACTGTTGGCGGGCGATATCTTGGGAAGCATTTAAATCGGCGATCGCGCTTTCTAAATTGGCGATCTCAGTGGCGTGGGTGGCTTGAGACTCCACCTGAGATTGCAAGGTTTTCCAATTATACGTCAGCAGATCGACTTGACCTTTAAATTCGCGCGATCGCTCCTTTGCCTGTTCTGCTAAAGCCTCGTATTGGTCAAGATGCAATAAACTGGCTAACACCTCCTTACGTTCCGTTGGGCGTTTCAGCATAAACTCATCCGCCCGCCCTTGGCGCAAATAGGCTGAATTGACAAACGTGTCGTAATCTAACTTCAGGTGTTGATTAATTAGCTGCTGAGTGGCCCGCATTCCCCGTTCTGTCAGGGGGCGAAACCCAGACTCCGCCTGGATCTGAAACTCCAGGGTACTGCTTTGTCCGGCGTGGCGCGATCGGATCGCCCGATAGGTGCGATCGTCCTTTTGGAAAGTAAAGTTCACGCGCATATCGCGCATCCCAGCATGAATTAAACTATCTTCCGTAACCGCCCGACTCTGGCCCCACAGACACCAGGCGATCGCTTCTAGCAAAGAAGACTTACCCGCCCCATTTGCGCCACAAATACACGCCGTATGCAGCCCCTGAAAATCCAGTGTGGCTTCGCGATAGCTCAAAAAGTTTTTCAGAGTCAACTGTAGCGGAATCATTGCGGGATGCGCGCCATTCGGTTCTTATGATTAGAAATACCAGCAAAGGGAGCATTTGCCAAGATAGTCAACATGGATTCGCCAAACTCTAACCTGCGACAGTACAAGCCGACTTTTGTTCCGATCTAACCTGAACTCAGGCGTTATCCAAAAGCAGGTATCATGAATTCCGAACAAGACCGCGAATACGAAACCCTTTCTACCCCTGGCGGTGAAGCCGTCGATCCCAGGGAATTAGTCACCAAACCCAATACCGACAAAGATCCCAAAGAACTGGTCAATAACCCTGCTGTTACCCCAGAATCGTTTAATCAGGACAACGAACGCGAAGGGATGAGTCGCTAAGTTAACTTTAGGCCCAGAAAAGCTATCCGTCGGCATCGCACCCCGATCTCAAGGCCAGCGATTTTTGCAGTAATTGTGAATTTCGCTGGGGTTGTCGAGTTTACTGGTTAAGTTACCCGTGCGGATGAAGAGGCATTCTTTAGTCTGACCGCTTTTGGAGTCTTTGAGTTTAATGTAGGCTGGGCGTGGAGAGGGGTCAAGGAGGATGCGACAGACATCTTTACCCTCGACTTCGTGGAAGGTAATGTGGATGTAAGGGGCGAGGTCTTTGCCTAGTTCTTTTAGCAGCAAATCGTTGGTTAAAAAGAGTTCGTAGCCGTCGCGGTTTTTCTTTTTGAGGGTTTGGTAATCGTGGTTTAGACCCAGAATGTTGCCATCATCGTCAACGCCGATTAATAATGTACCGCCTTGATGGGAATTCAAAAACCCAGCAACGGTTTTGAGGATAACTTCTTCCATCACCTTGTTTTGCTTATTCTCCCGCATATCCCAACGGGCGGAGGATTTGAATTCTAATTGGGCGCTTTCCCCTTGGGTAATCAGGTTTATAAGTTCTTTGTAACTATAGCGTTCCTCCTGTTACCTTTTCTGCAAAGCGAACAAAGGTAATGCAGCGTCTAAGCTTGTTCAAATCTTCTAACTCTTCAACAATCATCTTCGCGTGTTGTCTATCTACATAGGGACGACCCGTATTTTCCTGAAATATTTTGTTTAGTTGTTTCTTGGGATTTTTTATTCCTTCTGGTTTTTTCTTGTCCTTGACTTTGACTGGATGCGTCGGTTTTGAAAGAACTGCGGAAATGGCACGACCATCAGCAAGTAGCCATGCTTCCAATTCTTCTTCAATACAAACTAAGTACACATTCGCTGGTGTCACTCCGGCAGTAGCAAGTGAATTCATGATGATTTCGCAATCCTCTTTCCGGCAAGGGCGTTGACCTTTTTCGCGCCAAGCTGGATATAGATCCCAAACAATGATAATGCGATCGCAGCCGTCAGCTAATAACTGGGCAGCAGAACTGCCGCACTCAGAAAGTAGGTTGGGCTTATTGCCAAGTGTAACTGAGGGAGCAATTTCGATATCGGGATCGAGCATACGTACCAGGTGTTCGCACACGCTTTTATCTGCCCCATCCGGTCCGCATTCAAAGATCATTCCAACTTTCATGCTTACTCTTGTTGACTCAACTGATTCATGGTGTAGAGTTTGCCAGGGCCGAATTTCTTAGACCATTCTTGGAGTGATTCTTGATCGGCAGGGCGACTGAACACAGGCTGCCCAGTATCATCACGTTC
>JAAHGE010000183.1 GCA_010672635.1 Desertifilum sp. SIO1I2
AGTGCAAAGTGCTTTTTCTAAGTGCAAAGTGCTGAGTGCTGAGTGCTGAGTGAAGAGGGTGGGGGGATGGGGAGGTGGGGAGATGGGGGGAAAGAAGGGAGTTGGGAGTTGGGGGTTGGGGAAGAAGGGAATTGGGAGTTGGGGGTTGGGGAAGAGGGGAGTTGGGAGTTGGGAGTTGGGGGTTGGGGAAGAGGGGAGTTGGGAGTGCTGAGTTTGAAGTGCTGTAGCTGGCTTGGTGCGTTGCGGGATGCTGAGTGAGAAATAAAGTGCTTTTTAAGTCTTGAATTAAGAGCAAAGTGTTGAATTCCCGCCAGACACTTCCATCCCCCCACCTCCCCATCCCCCCATCCCCCCATCCTCTCCCCCACTCGGAACTCGGAACTCGGAACTTTGCACTCTTTTCCCCATCCTCTTCAGAGTCGCAACGTTTCCCGTTCTTCCACACAGAGGGGAGAACTTGTCAGGGTGGCGAGGGTGAGTTGAGAGAGGATATATTCAGCAAGTTCGTGAATGGTGCGATCGCCAAACAGTTGTTCGATGGGGACTTGGACTTGAAAATCGACTTCTATTCGGCTTTTCAGCATTAATGCCATTAAGGAGTCGAGTAAGGTGGCGAAGGTTTGTTGGGGGTTAAATTGATGGATGGGTTTTTGCAGAGAACTGGCAAACCAGCCTAAAAGATAGGTTTCTAATTGAATTTCTCGTTCGCTGGGGGCTGTGGCTAAAAGTTTTTCTAAGGATAAGTTGGGAATTTCCGCAGGCTGGGTGGGTTCTGGCGCGGCTAGCTGTACGGTCGTTTGGGCGGCGGCGCTGCTTAGAGGGGGGGCGGGTTCGCAACCTAGGGCGACATCTCCCCAACGCATCAGGGTAGCAACGGCGGTTGCGCCTGCACCGTTGGCGTAGACGAGGATCAGGTCATTTTCTTTTAGTTTTTGCCCTCGCGCTGCCCAGTCGAGGTTGGCTAGGGGGAAAACGGGCCCAATATTGGCGTAGCGGGGATAAAGATTCCAAGTCCGTGCGGGATCGATGCCCAAGGCGCGGGCGCAAACGCTGGCATACCAGGCGGTTGGGGTGTTGAAAGCAAACCAGTCAACCTCTTGTAAACTCACTCCCGCTTTGTCTAAAACGGCTTGGGTGCAAGTGCGTACAAAGTCAACGGCGGTTTCGGCGATCGCGCTGGCGTTGTCTCCGGTGCGGATCGAGAGGCGATCGCCAGCGAGTTCGTAAGCATAAGCCCCGGCGGCTTCTCTGGCGCTGATGATGTGGGTGGCGAGAACCCCTTGGTTGACGGGCATTTCGCTGACGATGAATGCGCCCGCAGCGTCTCCCATTGACCAGGATAGGGTATCGGTTTCTTCAACGGCCTTCGATCCCATCTGGGAGACGACAACCAGGATATGGCGATACTCTCCAGTTTGGATCAGGGCGCGGGCGGTTTGCAAGGCGACGAGGGCGCTAGCACAGGTGGACTCAAGGTTCCACGCCGGACAGCGCAAGCCCAGTTTGGCGGCCTGACCGAAGCCGAGGGTGTCGGAAAATAGGGAGGTGGCGATCGCTAAATCGATGTCATCGGGCTGCAAGTTGGCAGCGGCGATCGCATCCTGAATCGCCTGAGATTCCAGACTCAGTGCGGTTTCGGCCTCACTCAGCACTCGCCGTTCGACATTCCCCCGAAAGCGATCGCTTAAGTACGGCGCAACCTCTTGCGACCAAATATCAAAGCCGCTGGGGTTGGCCAGTGCCGATCGCGCGATCCGAGAACGCCGGGAAGCAACAGGGGCAGCCAAATTTGGGTATTTTTCAGACCAGTAATCGTTTGTCCGAATCTCGCGGGGAAATTGGACAGCAACCGAACGAATACCGATCGAGCAACTCGTCACGGTATAACTCCTTCTCAAGGGCGATGGATAACAGAGGAAGAGTTCAATCAGTGGAGTTGATTGAAGGCTCTGTACTGCTCGACTAGGGCAAGGCTTGAATCTGGGTCGGTCGCCTGCGTCAACAGGGGTTGACAGGTAAATCTCTCAAGAGTCTTAAGCAGTAGTTGAGAATAATTTGCGACTGACTTAGGTATTCTACTACTTCATCTCCCCCTGACAAGACCTCAAAGCCACTCTTTTTTTTATTCTTCAGAGATTTTTAATAGAAATTAATTATCAATAAGCTCTAAAATCCCCTTCAAACGAGGTAGGGTAAGGGTTTGAAGCTAAACTTGCGATTTGGACAAAAGCGAGTATGCTGAAATCTATCAATAGCAGCCCAGCTTGCAGCGTTCTCCGCTTTCTGCTTGTTGCGCGTACCGAAAACAGTTGGGAGATAACAACTGCAAGCACCTGAATTTGTAGAGAAACGCATCATTTTTTCCAGGGATTTGACCCATGAATCATCTAGAAGTGATGGGTATTCTGCAAACCATCCTGAGCGATCTCGGCATTCCTAAAGAGGACTTACATGAACAGACCTTACTTCATCAAGATTTACAGCTTGACTCCACAGAAATCGTAGAATTATCTTTAGAGTTAAAGCGCCAGTTTGGCGTTCGAGTCAAACTAGAAACGCGTCAAGATATGACGCTAGCCCAGGTTTGTCAGCGCATTGAAACGGCAATTCAATCTGAAATTAGTCTCTCCCAAACTTAAATATCTCTAAAGTCGTAGCTTGGGTTAAGCCTTGTTAAACCCAACCTACGCGACAGATTTTGGTTTAAAAATTGCTACATCTGACCGCTGCTTTTTCCCAACAAAAGCATCAGCTTTAAGTGGAGATTTAGAAGTCAATCTGACTTCAATGCTGCGATCGCTAGTATTTTAAGTCCCTTCAAAATCGGGGATTTTTATCAAGTCTTGAAGTCCAATTCAGTCACGAACCGCCCAACTTTATCAAGAGTCACGTTCCGATTTCTAATCCCCCTCAAACCATTAACGGAGGCTTGAACATTTTCTTCCCTGAGCAACAACCCAGTGCTGGACTTAAAGGAATTGGCGTCGATATTGCCCCCATTGCCAAAATGGTGAAATGGGTTGAACGATACGATCGCGAAACCCTAAACCTAATTTTCACGCCAAGCGAAATTGAGCGCTGTCAAGCTCATCCCCATCCGCCTCAAGCCTTTGCAGTCTGCTTTGCCACCAAAGAAGCCGTAGGCAAAGCACTCTCAACCGGATTAGTAGGAATTGACTGGCATGAAATTGAAGCCAACCTCTCCTCCCATCAACTCACCATTTGCTTGCATGGAAAAGCGATCGCCATAGCCGAGCAAAAACAGATTCAGCAATGGCTAGCGAGTTGGTGTCATTGCGAAGAACGCGTCCTCGTTTGGGTTATAGCTCAGTGAAAGATTAACTACCCAGGATCAAACCAATGGAAAGGATTTCTCAACAATTACCTCGCCACTTTAATGTTGCCGCCTATTTTCTAGAATGCCATCTCAGCGATAAAGTCGCCCTGTATTACCAGGAACAAACCTATACTTACACTCAAGTCTATGAATGGGTGCAAAAGGCAGCGCGATCGCTCCTAGAACTCGGCATTGAACGCGAAAACCGAATCGCACTCCTATTACCCGATACCCCAGAATTCATCTTCACCTTTTGGGGAGCCATCTGGATCGGTGCCGTTCCCGTTCCCATCAACACCGCTTGCAGCTTAGAAGAAGTGCAATACATTCTGCAAGATTCGCGGGCCAAAATCTTACTCACCACCCAAGCTTGGCAGACGCAACTGCACCCCATTCAATCTTCCCATTTACAAACAACCCTTCTCCAAGATGGAGAAACCCCCTTTTTGGCACATCTGGCGCAAATGCCAGTACAACCGCTACCCCCTGCTGACACCCACCGCGACGAACCCGCCTTTTGGCTCTACACCTCCGGCAGTACAGGCAACCCCAAAGGCGTCATTCACCTGCACCAGAACATGGTGGTCTGTGCAGAAAACTATGGCAAAGCAACCCTAGGCTTGCAACCCGAAGATATTACCTATTCCGTTGCGAATCTGCCTTTTGCCTACGGCTTGGGAAATAGCTTATATATGCCAATGGCTGTCGGTGCGGCAACTGTCCTTTCCGATGCCAATAACGCCTTTGATATCATTGCCGATATTGAGCGCTATCGACCCACCGTCTTTTTTGGCATTCCCAGCGTTTACGCCAACTTACTCGCCGTTCGCGACATTGCGCCGCTAGATGTTTCTTCGCTGCGACTGTGCGTTTCCGCCGCCGAACAACTGCCTGAAAGCCTTTGGCAGCAGTGGCGCGAGGTGTATGGTCGGGAAATCTGCGAAGGAATTGGAACCACAGAATTTTTGCATATTTTCCTCGCCAACCGCGCGGGTGAATGCAAACCCGGTACGTCTGGCCGTCCGGTTCCCGGATATGATGTGCGCGTGGTGGATGAGTTTGGCGCAACCTGTCCCCCCGGCGAAATTGGCAATTTGCAAGTCAGCGGCGACAGCTTGATGTTGGGGTATTGGAACCGACTGGAACAAACGCGACAGGCCCTCTATGGTAATGCCATGCGAACGGGGGATAAGTACCTGTGCGATGCGGAGGGGTATTTCAAGTTTATGGGCCGTAAGGATGACCTGTTTAAGGTGAACGGTCAATGGGTTTCGCCAATGGAAATTGAGGATGTATTGCACCAACATCCGCAGATTTTAGAAGTGGCGGTGGTTCCAGAGTCGGATGAGCTAACTCAGGTGGTGGCCTATATTACCCTGAAAGCAGACTCTCAGCCATCCCCAGAATTAGAACAACAGATTTGCCGTTTTGCTAAAGGGCGCTTACCTCACTTCAAAGCGCCGAAAAAGGTTTGTTTTGTAGAGGAGTTACCGCGTACTCCCACAGGCAAAATTCACCGCAAGTTACTGACGCGTTCTCAACAACGCACCGATTTTTCTGTTACTCGCGCATAAATCAGCACTCAGGACAATTGTTATGGTGACGCAAATTCAAACGCTTCCGACGTATCAAGAAGTATTCGTTCCGGGCCAACAGGATGCTACGGCGATTTTACATCGCTGTCTGAAGGCGGGGATTTTTCAGTCCTACGTTCTCTATGAAGGGAAGGGGGAAGTTCGGATCGCCGGAAATCAGTTAGCAAGGGTTCTCGTAACGCGCGATACGGTGCAATTAGACAGTGGCGATCGCTCTCGCTGCGAACCCGCTACCGATCCGTTTAAGCAGGTTGGGGAGTTGCTAGGGTCTTTACCACTTCAGGACTGGACGGCTTACGGTTATGTGTCGTTTGATATGGCGGGATTTTATTCAGCCTATTCTAAGGCGATCGCCCAACCGTTGCTCTATTTTATGGTACCGGAAACGGAGTTGCGCGTCTCTTCTGAAGGGGTACTGGTTCGCACGCTGGCGCGGGAATCGCTCGAACCGATCCAAACCATTCTGGCACAAACTAGCGAGATCCCAACTTATACGCCGCTGGATTTAACGCAGGATTTTGCCGACTGTGCAGACTATTCCCAACGGATCGAACAGTTGATTGGGGCGATTCAAAGCGATCGCTTGCATAAAGCCATTATCTCTCGCTCGAAGAAACTGAGCGGCAATTTGGATGTATTGGGAACGTATGTTGTCGGTTCTCAGGCGAATAACTCGGCGCGTTCCTATTGCTTGCAGTTGGAAGATGTGCGCGCGGTGGGTTTTAGTCCAGAAATTTTGATGGAAGTCCACGCAGATCGTACCGTGATTACTAACCCCTTGGCGGGAACTCGACCCCGCAGCGATCGCGCTGAGGACGATGCGCGCCTGTATGAGGAACTCTTTAGAGATGCGAAGGAGGTGAAGGAACACGCGCTATCGATTTGGTTGGCCCAAAGCGAACTCGATTCGTTCTGTCTGCCAGAAACGGTGCGGGTGTTCAATTTTATGGAGGTGAAGAAGTATCGCTGCGTGCAGCACTTGTCCTCACGGGTGGGGGGTCAGTTACGCGCGGGTAAGACGCTGTGGGATGCGCTGACGGTGCTGTTTCCGGGGATTACGGTGTCGGGGATCGATAAGCCGCAGGCGCTGGAGTGGATCGATCGCTTGGAAGATGAACCGCGCGGGATCTATGCTGGGAGTATTGGTTGGGTGGATAGTCAGGGGTTGGCGGATATGGCGATCGCGATCCGCTCGGTTTACCAATACGGTAGCGAAATCTATCTCAATGCGGGGGCCGGAATTGTGGGCGAGTCGATTCCCCAACGGGAATACGTCGAGTCGGTGAACAAAATGAATACGATGCTGACCAATGTGGTGCTAGAAGCCTAGGTTGCTACTCGATCCCAACAAACAGCAAGCGTCTGTTGGGATCGCTGGAGTATCAAAAATAACATTAAATTGGGAGAGCAGCAGGCTTGCAAAAGAATACGGTTTGCTGTAAAAATGACTTTCTTCAGTGAAAGTTATTATCAGTTAGAGTTCAGCAAAGATCGACTAGGGCTGGGGGCGATCGCTAGTCTCATTTTGCCTCGTTGACCTAGAGATAAGGGCGCGCAGCCTGGATGAACAGCAGCAATCGCCCCAATTGAATCTAAAAATTAGCAATAATGATTTTCAAAAATCAAATTAATGATAGTATTTTTCAGTAATTTTCTAAAGATCGGGTAATTCGATCTATTCATCTCAGGTGAGGGAGTGAGAATCAGTTTGAACGGACTATACCGAGTTCCCAGTCTTTTGCTGGCGAGTACAACTCTTGCACTGATAGCAGCACCCGCGATCGCCCAAACGATTGAACTCACGGGTGTTACCATCCAACCTACAACTCAAGGTCTAGAAGTCATCCTCCAGACCGACTCAACCGCTATTCCCCAAACCTTTACCGGGAGTTATGGCACAACATGGTTTGTTGATATTGTCAATAGTCAATTGCGGCTGCCCACGGGTCAAAGCTTTGAGCAACAAGAACCCGCGCCCGGAATCGCCAGTATTAACGCCGTCCAACAATCGCCCAACTCTGTCAGAATTACAATTGTTGGCACCACCGAATTACCCACCGTCGCATTAAGCGATCGCAACGGTCAAGCGATCCTGGCTGTTACTACCGACTCCCCAACCGCTACGCAGCCTTCCCCACAACCCCCGCCAGCCATTGAACCGGGACAAGAAGAAATCGAAGTTCTGATTACCACCCCGCAATCCGGCGAACGCTACCTCGTCCCCAACGCCACCACCGGAACGCGCACCGATACCCCCATTATCGATACGCCGCAAGCGATCCAAGTCGTTCCTCAGCGCGTCATCCAAGATCAGCAAGTGGTACGCCTTGAAGAAGCCTTACGCAACGTCAGTGGCGTTTCCTTTGGCGGAACTTCCGGGAGTCGGGGTTACGATTTTAGCTTGCGCGGCTTTGAAAACGCACCCATCGTCCAAAACGGCTTTCGGCTGTATGGCGAACAACCCCTGGCCGAAATCGGAACCCTAGAACGCATTGAAGTCTTAAAAGGGCCGGCGTCTATCCTCTACGGCGATATTCAACCGGGAGGAATTATCAACCTCGTTGGGAAACGACCCTTACGGGAACCGTTTTATGAAGCCGAATTGCAAATTGGCAACCGTAACTTTGTCCGACCCCGTTTAGACTTTTCCGGGCCGCTAACCGAAGAAGGGAACGTCCTGTATCGGATTAACGCCATTTACAGCCAAGGAGAAAGCTTCCGAGACTACGACCAAAAGATCCGACGATTTGCGATCGCCCCCATCATTACCTGGAATATCAGCGATCGCACCGACTTGAGCGTTTCTCTAGACTACCTTAACGAAAAACGTCCCGTCGATCCCGGATTATTCGCCATTGGCAACCGCGTCGTCAACGTCCCGCGCGATCGCATTCCCAACGAACCCGACGACATTACCCAAAACGATTATCTCAGCACGGGTTACGACTTCGAGCATCGCTTTAGCGACAACTGGAAAATTCGCAACGCCTTCCGCTACCAGTATTACCAATACGACTACAACTTCACCTCGGCACCCTTTTTAATTGACGAAGAGACTGGAGATGTCTCCCGAATTTTTGCTCAACAAAGTACAGAGGATCGTTCCTTTACCCTGCAAACCAACGCCGTTGGGGAATTTGACACAGGACCCGTCGGACATACCCTATTATTTGGGGTCGATTTGAACCGCTACGAAGAAG
The DNA here is from genome assembly GCA_010672635.1 of Desertifilum sp. SIO1I2. Classification (GTDB taxonomy): domain Bacteria; phylum Cyanobacteriota; class Cyanobacteriia; order Cyanobacteriales; family Desertifilaceae; genus Desertifilum. The sequence goes on from JAAHGE010000183.1 coordinate 8,133, forward strand.
ACTATCTAGCGTTTCTCGACTTCTCCAACCCCACCACCATTAACATTTTCGATCCCATCTACGGTCAAAACCCCAGACCCAACCGGGAAGACCTAGAACCGTTAGGAAGCAGCTATTCTCGGCGCGTGAATCGAATTGGGGTTTACGTGCAAGATCAATTATCCTTCTTTGACGAGCGCTTGATCTTCCTAGCGGGTTTGCGCTATGACAATATCGA
>JAAHGE010000184.1 GCA_010672635.1 Desertifilum sp. SIO1I2
TGCGTCTAGGAAATCGCGTACGCTGCGAGGATGGAGATTGAGGCGATCGCGAACGACTTCGACAGGGAGCGGTTCTTTTGCCAGTTCGGTAAACAGCCCGATTTCTACAGCGCTGAGTAGCGTTTTTGAAGCCCAGAAGCCTAAACCGACTTGCATGATGCGGTCGGGTGTAATTGGTAAATTCATGGATCTCTCTACAAAAGCTCAGAAAATTTACGGATATAAATTTTCTTTTTTAAATAATTTTAAATAACGCATTTTTGCGGATGTAAAGTTCTTACAAAGTTTGCACAATAGGAAGGAATAACTAAGGATTGATTAGTTTGTGCGGTTATGTTAAATCCAAATTTGACAGCTTCCCAACTTGAGCAATTAGTCAATCGGATTTTAGCCTCTTATCAAATGACCGCTGAGGAACAACGCTTTTTGATGTTCACTTTATTAGCCAAAGAAAATTTAAGTCCGGCGGATTGCACTTTAATTAATAGGGTGTACGAAGGTTTGAAAAAAGGCTTGGTTCGAGTTACAGACTAAATCAGCTTCTCTCCTCTTGCGAATTGTCGCCAATCAAAATAACAATTAAATATAGGTGAATTCTGTTGAGTTGGAGGAAACTTAATAAACTATTAATCCCCAGATTGCCGCGATCGTTTGGGTAAATTTGTCAAGGCTTTGGCGAACCAGGTAAGGCGATCGCGATCGCGACCCAAAAGACAGCCACCTTGCTTCTCCGTTTTACCATCCCTGGCGCTGGTGAACTCAACGTTGAACGAGCAGATTTCCTGGCAACCCTTGAGGAACCTTTTGGAGAAACTCGCAGTCAGGGGCGATCGCAACCATCCGCTTGCCGCTTCAGGAGCGTCTCTTAGCATTTGGGGATCGATACAGCGAAAGCGTATAAATTAGACCCAATTTTGGATATTATAAAAAAGCTCGACTGTAGGAGGTATCCCCGTGCTGACATTAAAAATCATTGTTAATATCGTTGTTCTGTTCTTTGTCGCTATATTCGTGTTTGGCTTTTTATCCAATGACCCGGCTCGCAACCCCAATCGTCGGGACTTAGACTAAATCGCGGTTATTCAAAACCACGCACGACGAGCGCACCTTATCGTGAGGGCGACCCCTCAGTCGCCCCAATATCCCTAGTGTGAGTGTGGTTAAGTTCGTCCGTCTGGGCTGCGTATTTGACTGAATTGACTCCCAAGATATGCCCTACCCGGTTCCTCCACCGCCGGAGCTACCTGCGATCGTGTATCACGTCTCGCAGTTGAGTGCAAGTGATGCAGCTCCTTTACAGGCGACCTTTACTCAGCTTGCAACCGAAATTCCATCGCCCCTAGAATCTTTCAAGGCTGGGCAACCTGACGCTAACTCAGAAGTCCAGGAGGCGATCGCTCCTGTACCCTCCCCGCCAGAGCGATTTGACCATCCTCAGAGCCTTAGCGATCGCCCCGCCGCCTTATTAGGCGACCCCCTGACGCTCTCCGCTCAAAGCCATTCCCCGTGGGATGCTGCGCCGGAATCTGAGATTGTCTTTGAACCCATCAGTGCCGAAATTTTCAAGCAGCCTGTTGCTCAAACCTCAGAACCTCCGCCCGGTGAAGTTCTAGAAATTCCTGAAACAGCACCGCCCGGTGAAGTTTTAGAAATTCCCGAAGCAGCACCGCCTGCCCCCATTCCCCCAGAACCTCCCCCGGTGCCACCTCTTCCTACAGGTACGGGCGGAATTATCGAATTAATTGCCGATCGCCAAGAGTTTGACGAGCAAAGACAAGTCTTTACCGCTCAGGGAAACGTTTTGATGCGGTTTCGCGGGGCGGAACTGCGCTCTGAAGATTTACAGGTGAACTTAGTCACTCGCCTAGCAGTGGCAGAGGGGAACGTCTCTTTAATTAGCGGCGAGCAGGTTTTGTTTGGATCGCGCTTTGAGTATAACTTTGTCCAAGAAACCGGGACGATCCAGCAGGCGCGCGGTCAAATTTTTATTCCCACCGCCGGGACAGACTTCGCTTTACCCGCCCCAGAAAGCCCAACAACCCCCATTCCCAGGGGAACGGCAAGCGACATCATTTTAGCCAACCAGCCCCCACAACGAGTCACCGCCGCTGAAGGCATTACCATCGGCGGGGGGGGAGGAACCTTACTGCCACAACCAAGGGGAACGGTGCGGCGCGTCCGGTTTGAAGCCGAACGGGTGAATTTCTATCCGGAAGGATGGACGGCGGCGAATGTCAGCATTACTAACGATCCGTTTTCTCCCCCAGAACTGGAAGTGCGAGCCGAACGAGCGACGCTAACCCGCGTTTCGCCGCTGCGGGATGAAGTGGTTGCCACCCGTCCCCGCGTCGTGTTCGATCGACGCTTAAGCTTGCCGATTTTGCGCGATCGCGTCGTCATCGATCGCACCGAGCGCGATCCGGCGATCGCCCGGTTAGGCTTTGACGATGCCGATCGCGGCGGGCTATTTGTAGAACGAACCTTTGAACCGCTTGCCACCCGGCGCACGCAGCTTCGCATTACCCCCCAACTATTGCTGCAACAGGCAGTGAGAAATGGCTTTAACTTTGCCGATCCTGCTTCCTACGGTTTAAGAGCCAGCCTCACCTCAGATTTAGGTCCCAACACCCAACTGCGGGGAGCGCTGAATTTTAATAGCCTAGACCTTAGCCGCAACGATATCCTGCGGGCGAACTTGCGCTTAACTCAAGCCATTGGCGATCACGCGCTGACCACCGAATACGCCTATCGCGAGCGTTTTTTTAATGGCTCCTTGGGCTATCAACGGGTTCAGAATAGTTTTGGCACCGTGCTAACTTCTCCAGTGTATCGCCTGGGAAATACCGGCATTAACCTTAACTATCAAGCCGGCGCTCAGTATGTCAGAGCCAGAACCGATCGGCGCGATCTGATCGAGAGTCCCTTTGTCGGTGAAGATGATGTCAGCCTCGGACGCTTTCAAGCCAGCGCCACCTTAAGCCGCAACTTTACCCTGTGGCGCGGACAAGGTTTGCCCGCTACCCCAACGGAAGGCTTACGGTATACGCCCATTCCGGTTGTTCCTTACCTGCAACTGGTGACGGCTGCTATTGGGACGACGAATGCCTATAGTAATGGCGATCGCCAATCTTCCCTCACCGGAACCATCGGCTTGCGCGGTCAATTGGGCAACTTCTCGCGACCCTGGTTTGACTATACAGGCTTTGGCTTGCTCTATTCCCAAACGGCGCTCAATGGCGAATCTCCGTTTAAGTTCGATCGCTTAGTTGATGTGCGCGTGCTGACTGCCGAACTCACCCAACAAATTTATGGGCCGTTCCGCGTGGGTTTGCGAACTTCAATTAACTTGGATAATGGCGATCGCATCAGCACCGATGTTTCCGTCGAATATTCCCGCCGCACCTACGGTTTGATTCTGCGTTACAATCCTCAACTGGGTTTAGCCGCCTTTAACATTCGCATCAGCGACTTTAACTGGATCGGTGGTAACGAACCCTTTACCGGTTCTGGGGTGCGCCCCGTAGAAGGGGGAGTCATCCGCCCCAACTAACCTCACCCAATCCTCATCGCCAGCAAGTTGAAGCTAAAATGTCCAAACGGTCATAACTCGCCCCCAACCCATTTCCAGTTCAATGACAGAAGCGGTAAGTCAGACTGCTATATCTCAGGCCTGTGCGCTGCTCGTTCACTACAGCTTTGATTTATATGGCTATAGCGCCTCAGAAATCATCGATCGTTGGTTGCAAAGCGTCCAGGCTCACTGGGTACGCTTGGCTGTGGTAGAAGCCCTCTACCAAGGTCGTTATAAAAGCGTTTCTGTAGAGCAAATTCTGGCACTTTGGCAGCGTCGGGGGCAGCCGCTATGTCACTTTAACGGCGAATTTGAGCGGATTGTATGCAGCAAACTCCCCGGTGACTGGTCAAATATTGAGAGCAGTCTCCCTACACCTGCGCTTATCCCCGAAACTGAGCCTGAACCCCAAGATGAAGCGGAACCAGAACTCATTTGGGTAGCTCCCCTTAGCGAACCACTACCCCGTCCTTGTGTCACCCTACCCTTTAGCGAACCCCCGCAATCGATCTATCAAGCGGACTGGTCTAAATGCCAAGCGGCAAAACAGCCCATTCAACAATTTGTCCCGAAAACAGAAGAGTCGCCCTTTTACAGCAAGCTCCAAGCGGTGGCTCGTTCTTCAGCCGCGCCATTAGAAGCTTGAGGCATTGGGGCGATCCTAGCTTATCGGGGTGAATGGGTGGCGAGGCGTCTGGGTGTCGCTTCGGCGACTAGGGTTGACAAAGCTTTGGCGTATTGCGGATCTTCTTTGGTTCCAATCAATTTCGGATCGGCAGCGAGTTTTTGTTGTTGCTGTTCGGTTAGCTCAATAGGGACATCTGGGGTAATCCCTTTTTGGCTAATATCCGTTCCTTTGGGGGTGTAGTAATGGGCAACGGTGACTGCCACCCCCGATCCATCCGAGAGGGGATGGACGGCCTGAACGAGGGCTTTCCCGAAGGTTTTGGTGCCAACAATCTTAGCGCGTTGGTTATCTTGTAAGGCTCCGGTGAGGATTTCGCTAGAACTGGCGGAGTTGCTATCGACTAGCACCACGAGGGGCAGGTTGGTTAAAGCGGTGCGGTTAGCTCTCACGGCTTCGCTCTTACCGCCGCGATTGACCGTTTTGACAATCGAACCGTTATCTAACCACATCCGCGCAATTTCAATACTCGATTGTAATAAACCGCCAGGATTGCCGCGCAGGTCTAGAACAAAGCCATTGACGTTTTGAGCTTTGAGTTCGTCAATGGAATGTCTCATTTGAGAGGCGGCATGGGAACTAAATTCATCGAGACGAATATAGCCGATTTGTAAAGGACCTTCTTGTTTGAGGGAATAGGTGACGGTGGGAAGTTCGATCCGCGCTCTGGTGAGTTTGAGTTCAAAATTCTCGCGTCCGGGTCTGGATAAGCGAAGCATGACCTCGGTTCCCGCCCTGCCGCGAATCAATCTCGCCGCATCTTCCACATTCATGCCTTGGGTGGATTTGCCATCAATTGCCAAAATGCGATCGCCCGGTTGAATGCCCGCTTGAGCGGCCGGCGAGTTTTGGTAGGGTTCGACAACCACAATATCTCTCGTCTCGGCCTGCACTTCTAAGCTCATGCCCACCCCAGAGAGTTCCCCAGAGGTTTGATCGGTCAGAGCTTCAAATTGTTTGGGATCGAGGAAGCGGGTGTAGGGATCTTCGAGTTTTTTGAGTGCCTCTCGAATAGCGACGTAAGCTTGTTGAGGGGAAGAATACTCGCGACTTAATAGGTCTTGGCGAACTTGTTGCCAGTCGGTTTGGTTAAAGCTGGGATCGACATATTCGCGATTGACGATTTGCCAAGTTTGATCGATAACCGCTTTCGGACTATCTTGAAATGCGGCGCGGACTGCACGGCACCACATAGGACCAAAGACAGTTAAGGTAGCGGTGGTCGCGATCGCGCCACTGAGAAAGGCATATTGGAGTGGATTGGTACGTCTTTGTGACCGATTCATTAGGATTCGCTGTGGCAAGGTGGATAAAAGGGGCAATTTAGGCGAGGCAGGAGGCGCTAACTTCTAGTAAACTACAACGCTTTAAGCGGGGCATCCGATATAACACTTCCAAATGCGATCGCAATCAATCCGTTAGCGCGGGGAAAATGACGACTGGGCGGGTTAGTGAAGTTCCTCACTCCCAAGTATACAAAGAGGGTTTTCTAAGGCTTTTCCATTTTGGGCCACTTGGGTGGGTGTCCTCCGTTACTCATCAACAAAACTTTACGCGATCGCTCCTCCAACCGTGAGGATTTTCGGATGAGATACTAGTAAATTAAGTATTTTCTATTAACCCTAAAGGCTGTGAAGCGTTCCTCTTCCTCCTCAACTCGATCTCCATCTCAACGCCAGTCTCGCTCTTGGTACCAACGCGTGGGTTTGTTCGTCGGGTTCGTCGCTGTGGGGGTTTTGACTGTACTCGCAAGTTATGGGTTCATTAGCAATACACAGACATTGGCTAAAGCCTCCCGCTCGCCTGTTGATGCCTATCTTATGCTAGGCGGTAGCATTCGGCGAGAAATTTATATGGCGGAGGTTGTCCGGCGCGAGTTGCCTCAAAACATCCCCATTTTAATCTCTCAAGGCTCGCAAGACCCTTGTATTGTACTCATCTTTCAACGAGCCTTGGTCTCAATGTCAAATGTTTGGCTCGAAAAATGTGCAAACTCAACTTTTGGTAATTTTTACTACACTTTGCCGATTCTCCAACAGTGGGGGGTGCGGAAACTGAAGCTTGTCACCTCTGGCAGCCATCAACAAAGGGCGCTATGGTTAGGGCAAATTATGCTAGGCAGTCATGGAATTTGGGTGGAACTAGAAGCCGTTTCTGAAAAAGGGGTGCCCGCCAATCGAGAGTCAAGGTTTAAAACAACCCTAGATGTCACTCGCGCTTTAGGATGGGCAATCATCAGCCAGTTTCGCACCCCAAGTTGTCATGCGGTGATTCCTTTGGATAATGTGAATTTAGCCGAGTGGCGACAGCGGGGTTTTTCCTGCGAACATCAAGGAAATCTACAATAGGTTAGTTGTTTTGAGCGTAACTTTTGCCCATCCTAGAACGGTTGAGAACTTCCGAAACGGTACGCCCTAATCAGAACGCCATGAGGTACCTATGGATCGGCAACCCTTTCTATCAATTGTCACGCCTACATTGGGTCAGTTTTCTGCTGATTGGTTAGAACAACTTTTGCAAGTTCGCGGTTCGGTTGAGTTTGTCCTGGTTTATCCGCCTAACGAGAAAATTCAACTCCCAGAGGATGCTCGCTTGCGAGTTCTCTATAGCGCCTATCGTGGGGAGTTTATGCAGCGCGTTACGGGACTTTTAAATGCGAGAGGAAAATATGTTTTAGCTCTCGATGATGATGATGTTGTTCATCCGGATGTAGTAGAGATCGCAGAGGCTTACTTTCATCGATTTCCTGAGAGTTGGATATTGCGTTTAAACCAACTTCCGGTTGATATTTTTGATCCGATTAATCTAAAAAGACCCTGGCAACCTTTACCCAATGTCCAGCAATTAGAAATTTGCCGTAAGACTCCAGAAAACCCTTTTCCGTTTCAGCAGGGCAATTACCAAGGATTATTAGAAATTCCCATTGCTCCATTAGAAAAAAAAGTCGATTGGCGTTATCTTTTCATGCCTTGGATTAAGCGAACGGATGGGGAAGGGTATCATTTTGAGAATTTTAATAACATTATTTGGTCTACTGAACGGGTAAAATCAGCTTTAGCAAAACTTGTCCAATCCAGTCAACTGATTAGTGCTTTAACTTTAGTTCCTAGTTGGACTTTAGATCGCTCGTTAGGTTTATATTTACAGGCTCAGGAGTTTGAAAAAGAAGCAATTATCGGTCATTGGATGCCCAAGCCAGAGCAAATTCGCAGAACAACTAAGCCACCCGATTTAAGGCCCCTGCGGACTCATATTGCATCAGACTTTCTGTTGTTAAAATCCTTTCCACAGTATGGATATTTTTGGAATATTGTCATTCATGAATCTTACGGCGTGTTGAAAACGATAGCGCGATCGCTCAAACGTCAGCGCTTATTTCATCAAGCCTGTACAAGCCAAATTCTTGACAAATCTCAGGCGTCAGTCGGCGAAAGTTATGCCAATCCTTTAAGCGAGAGATCGGATCGGGTTTAACGTGATGAAGTTGCTGAAAGCTTTTCTGGTAAATGTTTTCTCCATTTTCAACAATGCAGATAGCGCCAATAAAGGGTAATGATTGTAGATTAATTCCCCGTTGTGCTAGTCGATTAGAAATATGCTGATGCTCGTTATAGAATTGATTGAGTTTTGGCTTATTTTCAGACCATTTTTGAGGAAATTCCAAAAGAGAATAGCGAAGAACATGACTTGTCCCGCAGCGCTTGTGGAATGCTTTTCTACGTAGATAAATGGAGGGCGATCGCGCTTTGTACAAATACCCCCGATCGAAAAACCAACCCTCAGATTCTGGGTGCTGTTTTACAAATCCTGCCAATCTTTTGCTGACACAATCATCCGCATCTACAATAGCAATATGAGTTGGAGAAAAATCTCTTGCTGCTGCTAACCCTGCTACAATTCTCCGTCCCTTATCTAACCCTTTGGCTGGAAAACTTAGATCGGTGGGTAAAAAATCAACTTCTAAATAAGAAACAGCCGGATGGTGAAATGAGATTGTAGGACATTCATTGCAAACGACAATCACTCGAAACTCAGCGCAACTTTGCTGACAAACCAACTTTAAGTCCTCCAGCCAAGAGAAAA
>JAAHGE010000185.1 GCA_010672635.1 Desertifilum sp. SIO1I2
TACTGAGCCATTGCGCTAAATCGCTCAGTTGCGAAACTGGCGTACCTGTTATCGATGGGGTGGGGGCGGCTGTCAAAATGGTAGAAGCCCTGATTGGACTGGGACTAAAAACCAGTAAAGTAGGTGCTTACGGGTTTCCACTTCCCAAACCCTATCAAGGTGACTTTGCACCGAACCAATGGGAAAGTTGAGGAACAGCACAATCAGCGGAGAAACGCATCTATGGTGAATACACCGTTAGCCAATCGACCCATTCTTCTACGCGGAGACGGAATTAATTATCTGGATCTGCGCGAACCCGTACGGTTACTGCAAGATTTACTCAAGCGGGCCGGAGCGCTCCCGGCAAGCGAACTGTCGGATGGGCGTTTTGGGCCCGCTACGGAGGCAGCGGTCAAACGGTTTCAAAGTCAAAATGGTTTAATTGCTGATGGTGTCGTGGGGCGGGATACTTGGACGGTTCTAGAGCGGGTAAATCCCAATCAACCGCCGCGCCGACAAGCTGTACTGCGCTTGCTTGATGGGATTAGTTATCCCGACTTGCAAGATCAAGTTAAAACCCTGCAAGACCTGTTGAAACAAGCAGGGGTGCTGGCAGCCAACCAACTTTCCGATGGCAAATTTGGTCTAATTACAGAGGCCGCCGTGCGCCGCTTTCAAGCGAGTAAAGGTTTGATTGTGGATGGCATTGTCGGCCAGCAAACTTGGTCTTTGCTATGGAACGGCCCGGTAGAAGCCTATTTTCCGTACAGCACCTTAATTAACCAGTTCAATCTCGATCGGATTGTGGCGTCGATTCCGTATCCCGATATGCATCCGTTTGCCAGACAAGCGATTCCCTTGATTTTACGGGAATGCGATGCCGGACGGGTGACAGATCGCGGTCAAATTGCCTATATTTTTGCAACCGCCGAACATGAATCTCGTCTAGGTCAATGGATGGAGGAGTTTGCCAGCGGTTGGGATTATGAAGGAAGACGCGATTTAGGCAATACTCAGTCCGGAGATGGGCCGCGCTATAAAGGACGCGGTTACGTGCAAATTACCGGACGCCTGAATTATACGGATTGGTCGCGTCGCTTGGGAATCGATTTGGTGGGGAGTCCCCAACGGGCTGCGGAACCGCCCATTGCGGCCCGGATTTTAGTGGTGGGGATGCGCGATGGTACCTTTACCGGATATAAGTTGAGCGACTATATCAGCGGCACGCGGCGCAATTTTCCCAGCGCGCGGCGCATTGTCAACGGTTTAGACCGGGCCAGCCTCATTGCTGCGATCGCAGAAGAATACTATAGAGTCCTACAAACCCCCTAGTTGAGGTCAAAAATATGTTTAAATCTAAGACTTTGCTCCACCTCCTTCTGCTCAGTACCTTGATGCTGAGTGCTTGCAATTTTGCGGGAAACACTTCTGTATCAAGCGTTTCTCCCTCTCCAGGCACCAATATTGATACTTCACGACCTGTGAATCCCAATCCTCCAGCGTCGGGAAACAGAGCGGCTCAAGCACCGTCCTCTAACTCTTCTGGCGATAGAGTGGCTCAAGTTCCCCCTAACCAAACTCGACCGGCTCAACCGGAGAAATCTAATCCGATTTTCTCTGAAGTGCTACCAGAGTTAACTGAAGAGACGGATGTTCCCGTCGTGCTTCCTACCTACGTTCCTAACGATGGCAGCAATCAGGTCTATGCAGTCTTAGAAACGGCGGACTCTTCTAAGTATCAAATTATTTTGGGATATACAGAAGATTGCCAAGGGGGAACGGCCTGTCGCTTGGGAACACTCAGTGCAGAAGCTGCCACCCCTACTCCCCCCACCGGAGAACAAGTTACCTTAGCCAATGGCATCACGGGCTATTTCACCGATGCGGTCTGTGGCGCAAATTGCTCGGATTCAACCCTATCTTGGGAGCAAAATGGCAATCGCTATACGGTCGGGATTAAGGCGGGTCAACAAGAGACGCTAATTAAAATGGCAAACTCGGCTATTGAGCAATAAGCCAAAATTAAGCGAGCTAAAAAAGCGCAGATGCTAAGGTCTGCGCTTTTCAGGTTAGATGTTAACGCAATTTAGATGTGAATGCCGCACTCAGTTTTGCCGCTTCCCCGCCAGCGTCCGGCACGTTCGTCTTCACCCTCTTGGACTTTGGTGGTAATCGGTTCGTCGCCGATGCTGGGATAGCCTTGGTCGTGCAGGGGGTTGTAAATGACATCATGCTCGAAGGCATAGGCCCAAGACTCTTTGCGCGTCCAATTGGCTAAAGGATTGACTTTTAAGCGTCCTTTGGCATCGCGTTCGACAATGGGCATTGTGGCGCGGGTGGGCGCTTGGTCGCGGCGGCGGCCGGTAATCCACGCAACGGAATTGAGTTCGTCCAATCCCCGTTGCAAGGGTTCGATTTTAGTGAGGTGATGGAACTTTTCAATGTCTGTGTCCCATAAAGCCTCGCCAAATTTTTGAGCAAAGGCTTCGCGAGTGTCCACTTCACGTATTTTGTAAACCCTCAAATCCAGATTGTAGACGGCTTTAGCCTGGTCAACTAAATTCAGAGTTTCGGGGAAATGATGCAGGGTTTCCAGAAAAATCACTGGAACTGGGGTAGTGGGTTTGAGATCGCGGTAAAGAATATCGGTGATTACCATATCATCGATATTGAAGGCGCTTGTTTGGACGAAACCGGTGGGAATGTTTTGCAAGCACCAAGCTAAAACTTCTCTAGGATGAGAGTGTTCCAGTCTCTGGTTGATTTTATCCAGGTTAAAGTTAGTCTGATCTTGGACTGTGGAGGTCGTGGAATCGCTCATAGAGGCATTGCAAAAACTGAGTTCTGTTCAATTTTATCGTTTATGGGTCATTGGGTAGCGCGAATCATGACTAAACCCGTTTTAATTCTCTATAGCAAACCCGGTTGCCATTTGTGTGAAGGATTGCAGGAAAAGTTGGCTCAGATTCAGGGGATCGACTTTGAATTGGAACTGCGCGATATTACTCAGCGAGAGGATTGGTTTCAAGCCTATCAGTACGAAATTCCGGTGCTGATGCTGCGAGGGGAAACGGGAGAAAAACCGATTCCCCGTCCTTCCCCACGAGCTAGCGTTAGCCAATTGACGCAATTGTTACAGAAATATTGGGTTCTCGATCCGTCACACTAACCTAAAGTCAAGGTTCAATGACACTTAAAACTTGTCGCGAGGAGTTGCAGCCATGAAGTTAAAGGCGTTGTTAGCTAAGGTTCCGGGTTTGAATGTTCCCGATCATCCGGCTTTGGAGATGGAAGTTAAGGGACTAAGCACGAATTCTCATGCTTGTCAAGCTGGGGATGTATTTTTAGGGATGCCGGGAACTCGCGTAGATGGGGGTGATTTTTGGCAAAGCGCGATCGCCTCTGGCGCGATCGCCGCCTTAGTCTCCCCTCAAGCAGCGGCGAAAACCCCAACGGGCGAAGCCTGCGTCATTCCAGTCGCCAACATGCAGCAAGCCTGCGCCCAAGTTGCGGCCGCTTTTTATGGCGATCCGGCTGCCCAGTTGAAACTTGCTGGCGTCACCGGAACCAATGGCAAAACCACCACCACTCACTTAATTGAATTCTTCCTCAGTCAAGCCCCCATCCCTACCGCCCTTTTGGGAACCCTCTACGCCCGGTGGCCCGGCTTTCAACAAACGGCAATTCACACCACGCCCTTTGCTCTAGAGTTGCAGGAACAACTCGCCCAAGCCGTTAGCGCAGGTTGTGAAGCTGCCGTCATGGAAGTCAGTTCCCACGCGCTGGCCCAAGGGCGAGTTACAGGTTGTCCGTTCGAGGTAGCTGTGTTCGCGAACTTGACACAAGACCATCTAGACTACCACAAAGACATGGAGGATTACTTTAATGCCAAAGCCCTCCTGTTCAGCCCAGATTACCTGAAAGGACGGGCGATCGTGAATCTGGACGATCCCTACGGTCGCCGCTTAATCGAACGCCTGCAACCCGAACAGGTCTGGACGTACAGCACCCAAGAAAGCAGCGCCGATCTGTGGACGAGCGATATTGTTTACGAACCCGCAGGCGTTAAAGGTCGCTTGCATACCCCCCAAGGACAAATTGAATTTTCCTCTCCCTTAGTCGGTCAATTTAACCTGGCGAACCTGTTAGCAGCCGTGGGTGCGGCGCTGCACCTGGGGGTAGAACTGCGCGTCATCGTCGAAAAACTCCCGCAATTTGCAGGCGTTCCGGGACGGATGGAACGGGTTCAAGTCTCTCCCCAGCAAGAAATGACCGTGATTGTAGACTACGCGCATACGCCCGATAGCTTGGAAAACTTGCTGAAAGCCGCGCGACCGTTTATTCCGGGGCGGATGATTTGCGTGTTTGGCTGCGGGGGCGATCGCGATCGCACCAAACGCCCGCTCATGGGAAAAATTGCCGCTCAACTGGCTGATGTGGCCGTTGTCACCTCCGATAACCCCCGCACCGAAGATCCAGAGCGAATTTTACAGGATATTTTAGCGGGAATTCCCGATACCGTAGAACCGATGGTGATTGGCGATCGCGCCGAAGCCATCCGCCAAGCCATTCACCTAGCCCAACCGGGAGACGGGGTTTTAATTGCCGGAAAAGGTCACGAAGACTATCAAATCCTGGGAACCGAAAAAATCCACTTTGACGACCGCGAACAGGCCCGCGCGGCGTTAGAAGCGCTCTTAGCCAGCTAGCCTTGAGCAAATGGGACAAAAACTAGAGAAGATGGAGACAAAGCCGTTTCAACTCAAGCGCTCAATTCAGCACGTCAACCGCAGCAAGCGGAGTGGGGGACTTTTCCCCAGCGAATCTTCCGTAACGTTGACCGGGTAAGTGCTGCCCTCGCCGAGTCCCCGGATCGGCACGAATTGCATCTCCACCACTTCGTCCTTCAGCAGGACGTTGCCATCAGGGTCTAGTGCCAAACTCGCGTGCGTTTAAGTCCCAGTTTCTCTAACGGTATCATGACCGACTCTTTATACAACTTGGTTCTGAATTGCCTTGGCAAGCGTGCAGAACCCTTGCAGGTCAGTCTCTTTACCCTCAGATCGACGATGGGGGCGATGATTGACCTGCTCATTGAGCGACAGATTTCTGCCCAGCTTTGGGTAAAGTTACCCCAACATGCAGAATGGTTCTCTGAGTTGAACCGCTACAGCGAGGCAGTTGAGACGGCGACCATTTATTGGATGGGGAATGAAAGTGGCACCCCGATCGATCCTTCACAGAGGTGGCAGCGTCTGGCTTTACCGACCCAGAGTGCTATGCAGCGAGAATTTTGGTTGGCGATCGCCTCGGAGTCCTTGAATGCCATTGTGGTGGCCCATCAGCCGCCTTTAAAGGTTGCGGGGGAAGACCTCAATCCTCCGTTACTGGCTCTGATTAGTTTTGAAACGGCCACCCTTGAAAAAGCTATTCGCCATCTGGGGAAGGCGGATCTGGGGATGCTGAACCGCGATCCTGAACAAGCGCTCCTCGTATTGCACAGTCTTGTTCCCCAGTTAATTCAACGCCTCCAAGCTGCCGCTCAACCGATGGCGATCGCGCCGGAACTCTCTAGCAGCACGGAAGCTGAGGTCTTGCTTGAGGAGTTGCGCTCGAAGGATCGATTTGTGAATAATGTGGTTCAGGAGTTGCGAATGCCCCTGACGAATATGATCGCCGCTCTGACGCTTTTGAATTCGCCGAAGCTCAGACCCGATCAACGCCAGCGCTATTTTAATCTGCTCAATAATGAATGCAACCGACAGCGATCGCTCATTGATAGCTTGCTCGATTTGCTCGAACTCGAACGCACGCAAGAACAAGTCCAGTTGCGCCGCGTGTTGCTCTCGGAGGTGATACCGGGGGTTGTGAGTACCTATCAGCCGATCGCCCGCGAAAAGGGGATTACCCTGGGTTATACAATTCCGAATAACTTACCCCCCGTCTCCTGTTTAGACCACTGGTTGCGGCAAATTACCGTTAAGTTATTGCAGAATGCGATTAAATTTACCCCGGCAGGCGGGCAAGTTCAAGCGATCGCCAAACAGCACGGCGACTTTGTGGAAATTGAATTTCAAGATACCGGGATCGGCATTCCCCGCCACGAACTTCCCCATATTTTCGATCGCTTCTACCGGGTGCGTGCTTCGGCGAGCGAGTCGGGAGAAGATTTGTCTCCAGAACTCTCAACGGGAACGGGTTTAGGTTTAGCCATTGTGCGCCAGCTTTTACTGTGTTGCGGCGGTTCGATTACCGTCAATAGCCAAGTGGGGAAGGGATCGGTGTTTAAGGTTCTGCTCCCCATTTATCGTTAAGGCGGCCAGGGAATCGCGTATAATCTTAACCTGCTAAGGTAAAGTGCTTTAAGAGAACTCAATGACTGAATCCACCCAAATTCCCTACTTACTACGGGCGACTCGTGGGGAAACTCTCTCGCGTCCTCCGGTGTGGATGATGCGGCAAGCGGGACGCTATATGAAAGTCTACCGAGACTTGAGTGAAAAGTATCCGTCTTTCCGCGAACGCTCCGAAACGCCTGAATTGGCAATTGAAATTTCTCTCCAACCCTATCGCGCCTTTCAACCGGATGGGGTGATTATGTTTTCCGATATTCTCACCCCCCTACCGGGTGTGGGGATTCCGTTTGATATTGTGGAAAGCAAAGGGCCAATCATCGATCCGCCGATCCGCTCTTTGGAACAAATTCAGCAGTTGCGCCCCCTGGAGCCGGAAGCCTCCTTGCCGTTTATTAAAACGATTTTACAAACCTTGCGGCAAGAAGTGGGCAATAATGCCGCCGTGTTGGGCTTTGTGGGCGCGCCTTGGACGCTGGCAGCCTACGCGATTGAAGGGCGGACTTCCAAAAGCTATAGCAATATTAAGCGGATGGCGTTTACCGAGCCTGCTATGCTGCATCAGTTGTTGAGTCACTTAGCTTCGGCGATCGCCACCTACGTCCGCTACCAGATTGACTGCGGAGCGCAAGTCGTGCAAATGTTTGATTCTTGGGCCGGTCAACTGAGTCCCCAAGATTATGCCACCTTTGCGCTACCTTATCAACAGCAAGTTGTCAAGCAAGTCAAGGCGACCCACCCAGATACGCCCTTAATCCTCTACATTAGTGGTAGTGCTGGCGTGTTCGATCTGATGGCGCAATCCGGTGTCGATCTGATCAGCGTAGACTGGACCGTCGATATGGCGGATGCTCGCAACCGACTCGACAGTCACATTGGCGTTCAAGGAAATGTCGATCCGGGTGTCTTATTTGGCTCCAAAGAAACCATTCGCGCCCGCATTTTAGATACCATTCGGAAAGCGGGTAACAAGCGGCATATTCTCAACCTCGGACATGGGATTTTACCCGGAACCCCCGAAGACAGCGCCGCCTGCTTCTTTGAAACCGCTAAACAAGCCGACCAACTGCTCGCCGGTTGTCCATAATTGTTAAGATTTGAGTTATGAGCGATCGCCAAAACTCATAACTCACCCCCTCCTATTCTTACCCCTCGTCACCTCAAAGCTCATGCCCAATAAACGGATTTTCTTGACTGGTGCAAGTGGCTGTATAGGTCACTATATTGCAGATGCCCTGATTCAAGAAACAGGGCACGATCTTTATCTGCTAGTCAGAGATCCTAAAAAGCTTCAGTTTGACTACGAATCCCGACCCGGCGTCACCATTATCAAAGGCGACCTTCGGGAAATCAAGCACTTCGCCGACTTATTAGCCACCATTGATGTCGCCATCCTCGCCGCCACCTCTTGGGGCGGACAGCAAGAATCATTTGATATTAATGTTGTTAAAACCGCGCAACTCGTTAAACTTTTAGATCCCGCAGTTTGCCAGCAGGTTATTTACTTCTCAACCGCCAGCATTCTAGATAAGAATAACCAACTCTTGCGCCAAGCCGGGCACTTTGGAACCGATTATATTCGCTCTAAATACGATTGCTATCGCCAATTAGAAAAACTCACCACCGCACCTCCCATCACCGCCGTTTATCCTACCCTGGTATTTGGGGGAGACGACAACAAACCCTACTCCCACATCTCGGCAGGTTTACCCGATGTTCTCAAATGGATCGATCTGGTACGCTTTTTTAAAGCCGATGGTAGCTTTCACTTCATCCACAGTCGCGATATCGCCACCGTTATTCGCTACTTAGTTGATAACCCGCCACCATTACCCGAAAGAAGAAGAAGTGGTATTACCAACCAATGGGTATTAGGCAATCAACGAGTTACCGCCAATCAAGCCGTTGAAGAAATTTGCGATTATTTAGGCAAAAAGATTCACTTTCGCATCCCCCTCTCCCTGGGTTTAGCCGAAGTCATCATCAACATTCTGCGAACCTTT
>JAAHGE010000186.1 GCA_010672635.1 Desertifilum sp. SIO1I2
TTCAGAAGAAACCATTACTGATGGTCGGGGTACAACTGTTTATAAGTATAACAGTTTGGGGCAGTTAATTTCTCGCAAAGACCCAGCCGGACCTTACCTCGCCAGTGGCAATTCAATTGAATACTCGTACCAAGACGGGCAAATTTCTCAAGTTAAAACTCCGACTCGCACGACTAGCTATACCTACGATGCTGAAAGTCGTTTAAAGACGGTTAGCACCCCAGATATGGGGACGGTAACTTATGATTATGACGCTGATGGAAATCTCTGGAAAACTTCCTATCCCAACCATTTAGTTGAGATTCGCACCTACGACACTTTGGGGCGGTTGGACGTTCTAAAAACTGTTAAAGTTGACCCGGTAACTCAAACAGAAATTGAGGTGGTTTCTAGTTTCGATTATGCGGTGGATAAGGTCGGCAACCGGACGGAGGTTTTAGAACAAAGCGGTCGTCAAGTTGAGTACAAGTACGATGCTTTGAATCGGTTGTTAGAGGAGAAGATTACGAATGACCCGCAGGGGAATAATCGGGTTATTAACTACACCTACGATGCTGTTGGGAATCGGTTGACTAAGACGGATTCTGTGGCCGGGGTAACGACTTATACTTACAACAGTTTGAATCAGCTCGATTTCTTAACTGCTAATAATGTTGTTACCGATTACACTTACGATGACAACGGCAATTTGATTTTAGAGGAAACGGGGAATAATTCTACTGTTTATCGCTGGGCGAATGACGGTGAGAATCGGTTGGTAGAGGTGACGGTTACTGAGGGTGGCGTTACTCGAAATGTTGTTTATGAATATAACGCGCAAGGGATAAGAGTTGGTAAGGTTGTTGATGGGGTAGAAACTCAGTATTTGATTGATGAACTTCAGCCTTACGCTCAGGTTTTGGAGGAGTACGATGCTCTTGGGAATGCGAAAAATTCTTATGTCTACGGGCTGGATTTGTTAGGTCGCATTTCGGGGACGCAGCCGCAGTTTTATCACTCGGATGGATTGGGTTCGACTCGGTTGCTAACTAATGGTTTTGGAGCGGTTACGGGGACTTATTCTTATGATGCGTTTGGGAATTTAATTGTCTCGGATGGCGGTTCTAATAATCCTTATTTGTTTGCTGGGGAACAACGGGATAGCGAGACGGGGTTGGATTATCTGCGGGCGAGATATTACGACCCGTTTGTGGGGCGGTTTATTTCGGCTGATGCTTATGAGGGGTCTTTGAATGACCCTACGAGTTTGCACGATTATCAGTACGCTCATGCTAATCCGGTAGTTAATACTGATCCTAGTGGGTATATGACCAACATGAGCGAGTTGTTGGGTACTTTGGCTGGGTATTCTGTGTTGGCCGGGTTCAGTTATACGTCTGGGGCTGCTGTTGGAACATTAGCAGTGGGGGGAAGTATTTACGATGCTGTTGCGAAGTACGATCAGTTTTTCGCTGGCCTAACAGATAGCTTGACCTTCGGAATTAGTTCTCATGTTCGTCGTTTAGTGTATGGAGAGACAGCTACAGCAAATCATAAGGGACTTTTCTTTAACTTGGGCCGGCTTGGTGGCGCGATCACCAGTATGTGGTTTGGTGCTAATGGTGCTACATTTGCTGAATTAAGTACGGCGAGTTGGTTGCCAAGAGCTGCGTTGGGTTACGACTTATTTGGTGCTGGACTTGGCATGGCTCAAAGCACAATTAATTTTGCGAAAGGTCAAGCTACTTGGTGGAATATTCTTCCTTTCTTACCAGCCCTTACTTGGTTTAATATCAAGTACAAGGTCAATAGCAAGGGGCTGGGGAGTAATTTTGGTAATCTTGAAATAACCAGGAGATTAAGTAGATTAACTGAAGAACTTCAAAATATGCGAAATAGAACTGGAGTCCGTAGATATCGGACCCCAAAGGGAGAGATAAACGGAGGGACAGTAGGTGTAGCTGTGACTGACATACCAGGTTTAGAAGATAATGTGTTTGGAGGAGCTTCAATAGAGGCACGTATAAAAATTGGTCAGATCGGAGACGGTGATATTAAGCCACCCACATCCATTCGTGTTAGCCAGAAGCATGCTGAACAAGATATTGCCAACCAAATTGTTAATGCTATTAAATCAAGTAATTTAACCGAAGATGACTTAATTGGAAGAACAGTACATATGCACATTGAATCTTGGCCGTGTCAAACGTGCCAATGGGGGCTAGGAAAGAAATCAAAGGGTTCTCCAGGTGTGCTAAGCCAATTTAGTGCTGAATATCCCAAACTAAGAATTATCGTGACTGCTGAAGGCACTGAAGAGATTATGAAAATTCAAGGAGGAAAAATTGTTGAAGAATTTCTCTAAAGGAAATTTCCCTATCACATAGGGAACTTCCGTTTAAATCCCACATTCCGCACTCTCAACTGGCACAATCGGTTTTATCCTAATTTGGGAGTAGGTGTTGTTAGCTTAAATTACTTAAGATGCTTATATTTCCAATCTGGTCGCTACCTCCCTATCGTCAATTGACTAAAATTAATAAAGACTTTAGGGTGTGGAATATAAATTAAATTGAGCAACGAATGATATAAATTTTATACGCAATATTTTGCTTTCAACAACCTAGGAGTTTTTGATGACAACTGATGAATTTTTTGCTAGTTGCTTTGACGCTATTGAAGATCATTTTTACATTGGCTTTTCTGAAGCGGAAGGAGGCAAACATTATTTTATACTGGCACGAGAAGAAGAGGATGAAGAAGACATGGTTCCTATTCCTAATAGGAAAAATATCTATGCAGAGCTAGACGATAGAACTTGGGCAGAAGATGTAGGCATCGATTGGGTCACTCTTAGTCGCAATCAATTGACTGTTCGTTTCGGTTCAGATACAATAACTCTTTCAGAATATTCTGAAGTTACAATTACTTTTTCCTTGGAAGATTCTGATTTTGAGAGGCTACGGAACGTTTTGCAGAAAATAATGAAGGGTTACGAGGATAGGTTGAATTTAGTTGATTAATCAATAAATGTAGGCTTAATAAAGCTATTAGCTTGCCACAAAAAGCTACCCCCTAAGGTGCTCGTAGCAGATTGGGGTCAATATCTCGTGTGGAAATTGCTATTAATGGGACTTATTTAGATTATTTGCGGGCGAGATATTACGACCCGTTTGTGGGGCGGTTTATTTCGGCTGATGCTTATGAGGGGACTTTAAATGACCCCATGAGCTTGCATGATTATTTGTACGCTCATGCCAATCCGGTTGTTAATACTGACCCTAGTGGGTATTTTATGATTGCTGAAATGCACGCTGCGGAATCAATTCGCAATATTTTAGCAGGAATACAAATTGATACTGGCATTCATCTCATTTCAGCTACTATTAACTACGCGCAAGGAAAGGATTATAAAATAACAGATTTTTTGTTTGACTTTGGAATCGGCTTAGGCGCAGCTCTTGTTCCTTCTCTTATACCTTTTATAGCCAAGCTAACTAGGTTCAAGCAGTTATCTCAATTTACTTCTAAAATGCGTAGTGGAGCTGGATCTCTGGGTCAGGTTCCCCCCACTGGTAATCCCGTGTTTGATATTCTAGCAATCCGGACAGACGCATATCCGTTATGGGTAAAAAAACTTGGAAATCGAGGTATTACGGTTGTTGAAACAACTTTACCAATAGGGACGCACGCTGAAATTAGCCGAATGCCAAATTCAAAGAAACTAATGATACAACTCGATCCGGAGCAATTTACATATCTCGATCTCTTACATGAATCAAGACATTTTGAGCAAATTCGACGCTTTGAGCTTAAAGGGGAATTTACCTTTAAAGCAGAATATAGAGACTATTTTGAAAAAGGAGCTTACGAATATGAGTTGCGGTTAGCAGATAAATACGGCTTTTCTCAAGAATATAAAGTCTTCGCTCGACAGCGTATACAGGATTATTGGGGGAGATCGCGCAAAATTAAATATGAAAAAAGTCGGAATTTTAGGTATGAGTTGAGCCTGCTCTGGAATTAATAGTAATTCAAATTAATGGGAGAATTGTAAAATGATTCTTGTAACAGCATACTATGTGATAGAACCAACCCTGTCTTTTAAAAAAAAATTGGTCAATCTAGATATAGATAACGCTCTAGTAGAGATTTTATCTGAAACTGTATTATGGAGTTACCATCGGGCCGGCAATACAGAAGATGATATTTCTGAAGTAAAACTTCTTTTTCTAGCTAACCTGATGTCCGAATATTTAGAGATAGAAGTGTATAAAAAAGTTTTAGATACATTTTCTATTAGCTTAGATGTTTTTGACAAATGGTGGACAATTAAGCGATACTTTGTAGATGAAGTTTTTTCTGAAATTGAAAAACGAATAGATCCGTCTGTAGCTAGTCACTTGATTAAAACTGATAGAAAAAGGGTTGATTTATGGATTGACAAAATGCAAGGGAAAATTTGAATGATCTTACGAGCACCCTTTTTACGGAAACTTTCCCTTTTTTGACTATCCCAGTGAGCAAGATAGTCTTGAGTCGAGACCCTTGCAAATTCAGGAATATAGACTGAAAAAACCTATGCCATATAGATTTGTCACTTGCACGATAAATTGGCAAGTTTGTGAATTATCTGGGATCGCGAAAGTACAAAGTTTATAGGTTTTGAGGGAGATTTTGGGTTGATTTTCGCGACCCAAAATCTCAAGAACTCTAAGCCTGCTTGTGATATACAAGGGAATAAAATCTACCCGTCAGCAGCAATTAACATCCTTATGAAGCCAACCCCACAATTTGAAGAACTGGTGATCGCTCTCATCGCCCCAAACCTCAACCCCACTCACTTTACCCCTGAGTTCCTCTTCTATAGCGGCATCGTTCCTCCTGATTGGCAACTCGCCCAACCCCCAGAAGGCGACTCCCACATGACAAAAATTACCTTTACCAACGGCGCGATCGCCTCTGTTCACAACTACACTATTACATTCTCCGAAACCCTAGAATCCAAACCCCTAAAAGACATCCAAATCCCAACAATTGTTGGCAAATACGTCGATACTTTACCCAACGCCAACTACCAAGCTGTAGAAATCAACCCCAGCATCTTCCTAACCTTTGAAGCCGGAGAAAACTCTAATGCTCACTATATCCCCACCGCACTGTTGTCAAAAGGTTCTTGGCTTGAATTTGGCAGCACTCCTGCCAGGGGAACGCTCCAACTAGCTTACACTGTAGGCAACCGCCAACTAAACTTAAAAATTGACGACATTCTGTTGAGAGGGACTAATAACAAACCTGAATTCGCTGCCTTATTCTCTGGTAACTTTTCCTACCCTATAGCTGGCAGAACTACCGGAGAACGACTTCACCAGTTGCATCGGCTTATAGATAATTGGTCAGATGACTTCAAGATTTTTCAAGAATTAGTTAAAGGACGGTTTTTAGGGATCTCGGCTAACTAACTTTTACTTCAGAAGTGCGATAGAGAAGAAGGTTACGAAGTTTAGCTACGATTTACGAGGAAATCTCCTCACCCTTACTGACGCTGCTAACAATCACACTAAGTTTACCTACGATGCCTCTGGTAATGTACTGTCAGTGGAGAATGCTTTAGGCAATCAGACAAGCTTCACCTACGACAGCAGCGGCAACCGCCTCACTGAAACTCGCACGGTTACAACTCCGAATGGGGTACAAACTTTAGTTACTAAATCGGATTACGACAGTAATGGCAAAGTCAGGTTTGTTACCGATGCCGAAAATAAAGTAACGGAGTACAAATACGATGAAGGAGGCAATCAAATTGCTGTCATCGATGCCCGCAACCACAAAACTGAGTATCGCTACGATGAGGAAGGTCAGTTAGTTGAAACGATTTATCCTGACAATACTCCTAATAACCTCACTGACAACCCTAGAACGATTAACCTCTACGATAAAGGCGGTCGTTTGCGGGCGACGATTGACCGCGACCAACAGGTCACTCACTATAATTACGATGAGAAAGGTCAGTTAGTTGAAACCATTTATCCCGATGGAGTGGATACGCTGTCTCAGTTGGTAAGCGCGATCGCTCCCGGTCAAACGCTTGCTACTATAGACTGGACTGGCGTTATCTATCCTGCAACATCGCCTGCTTTCTTAACAGACAATCCCAGAAGCCAGACTGAGTATTACAAGAATGGCTTAGTCAAAGCCGAGATTGACGAGAGGGGAAATCGCACCGAATATCGCTACGATAACAGCGGTCGATTGGTAGAGATTATTTATCCCGATAATACTCCAAACACTCTAGATGATAATCCCCGAACTCAGAGTGAGTACGATAAGTTGGGGCGGACTGTGGCGACAGTTGACCCATTGGGACGGGTGACTTATTACGAGTACGATAACTTGGGACGATTGGTGAAAACTATCTATCCCGATTCAACTCCCCATAACCTGTTAGACAACCCAACCACTCAGACTGAATATGACAGTTTAGGTCGTCGCATTGCTGCGACTGATGCGGCTGGGAAAACTGTCAAATACGAGTACGATGCTTTGGGAAGGTTGACGGCTGTCGTACAAACTTTGAATCAGTCGGGAAGTAGCCCAATCAATCTGAGAACAGAGTACGGTTACGATGAACAGGGTCGGTTGATTTGGCAAGAGGATGCTAACGATAATCGCACTGAGTTTGAGTACGATAAAAACGGTCGTCGCGTTGTTGTCGAATTACCGTTAAATCAAAGGTCGAGTACGATTTATGATGCTGCGGGTAATGTTCAAAGTGTCACTGATTTTAATGGCAATACGATTACCTACACTTACGATGCTGAGAATCGTTTAGTTTATAAGGAATTTACTGCTAGTAGTGGCGAAGTTCCCCTGACGTTTACTTATACGAGTGGCGGGCAAATCAATACGATTGTTGATGGGCGGGGAACGACGACTTTTAATTACGACTCACAAGGCCGGTTGATTGCAAGAATTGACCCGGACGGTCCTTATTTGGCAAGCGGGGCGACGATTGAGTACGAGTACGATGTAGCGGGAAATCGGACTGCGGTCAGGACTCCGAGTGGAGTGACGAGGTACGAATATGACGAACAAAATCGCTTGTCAAAAGTGATTAACCCCGATAACAGCGAGACGAAGTATTTCTACGATGCTGCGGGGAATTTGTCAAGAACTGAGTTGCCGAATGGAGTAGTAGAAACTCGGAGTTATGATGAGTTGAATCGGTTGAAGCTGTTGCAGTATCAAAAGGATGGCGCAACGCTTCAAAGTTTTGATTATAGTCTCGACCCTGTGGGACATCGCCGGGTTGTTACCGAACAAAATGGTCGGAAAGTAGAGTATGAATATGACGATTTGTATCGGTTGACGAAGGAAACAATTACCGATTTGGTTAATGGCAACCGCACGATTAGTTATGGTTACGATGCGGTGGGTAATCGGTTGACGAAGACTGATTCAGTTGAGGGAGTTACGACTTATACCTATGACGATAACGACCGCTTGTTGAAGGAGGAGTTAAAGCAGAATGGTGTGATTGTTGGGAGAGTTGAGTATGAATATGATGACAATGGCAATACTCGCACCAGAACTCAGAAGGATGCTGCTGGTAATGTTGTTGAGGCTGTGACTTACAGTTGGAATCAAGACAATCGTTTGATTGGGGTGCAAAGCTCTAATGGGGATACGATTTCTTATGCCTATGATGCGGATGGAGTGAGGGTCAGCAAGACAGTTAATGGGGTAACGACTGAGTATTTGGTGGATAAGAATCGTGATTATGCTCAAGTATTGGAGGAAAAGGTTAATGATGCCCTGACTGTTAGTTATGTGTATGGATTGGATTTGATTTCTCAGGAGAGAGGGAATGTAGATTCGTTCTATTTGGTGGATGGTTTGGGCAGTACGAGGGGGTTGGCTGATGCGTCGGGTGCGGTGACTGATACTTATACCTATGATGCGTTTGGGAATTTAATTGCTTCTACGGGTGATACGGCTAATGATTATCTGTTTACTGGGGAACAGTTTGATGAGGGGTTGGGGCAGTATTATTTAAGGCAGCGGTATTATGATTTTGAAACTGGGCGATTTACCAGACGGGATACTTTTCAGGGAAGCATCGATATCCCTATATCACTACATAAATATCTCTACGCTGATGCGAATCCAATTAATTTAACCGATCCTTCTGGACTGTCTACCCTTTTTCCAAGACAAGAAGTCACACACTGGTCTGCTGGAACACCTCAAGGATTTCAAGAGGGCAGAAGATATTGGGTGCAGCTTGGTCGCAACAACTGGTTGAATTGGCAGCTCACTGGTAGAGATATTTATGTAGTGATATAGGA
>JAAHGE010000187.1 GCA_010672635.1 Desertifilum sp. SIO1I2
CCCCTCCACGCCGCAGAACCGGAATGCGATCGCGATGGTGATCGATCAATACCCCTTGCGGAGTTTTCCCGCCACTCCAATTGAGTAACTGCTGTTTAACGCGCTTTAAGCCCGTGTGGGAATCCACCACAATCCGATTCACATCAGCATTGTACATTTCCCGCAATACGCGCTGGATAAAGTCGTCATCGCGATTGAGTAAAGCTGGCGCGCGCGTAGAGCTAGCTTCCTGTTGAATCGCTTCCCACTGCTTTTGCAGGGTTTCTAAATCTTCCATGATGGCTTCTTCTGCCATCCCTTCGGCTTCCGTGCGAACTAGCAAACCCATTCCTGGTGGTTTGACCAAAATCGCCAGCGCTCTGAGACGGTTCCGTTCGTTTTCCGAACGAATTCGCCGCGAAAGATTCACGCCCCTCCCATAGGGCATTAAAACCAGATAGCGACCCGGTAAGGTGATGTTACCCGTCAGTCGCGGCCCTTTGGTGCCCGTCGGTTCTTTCATCACCTGGACGAGAACCTTTTGTTGGGGCGTCAGTAGTTCTGTAATGGCTCCAGCACTACGCCGCAGGCGGAGAGGACCTAAATCTGTAACGTGGATAAAGCCATTTCGTTCCGCATCGCCAATGTTAACAAAGGCAGCATCAATTCCAGGCAACACATTTTCGACAACCCCCAGGTAAATGTCACCAACTTGGTGACTTCCGGTGGCGACCACAAGTTCTTGAATCTGATCCTCGGAAAACACAGCAGCTATGCGATGCTGTTCTGCGATAATAATTTGCTTCGGCATTCAATTTCCTCAAAAATTTAGCAGCGCCCCCGGCGCTCAGGTCAAGGTTCATACGAAACGGACAACGATCTTGTCACCGATACGTTTAGTTCCTCGTACGCAGGCATAGCGGCAACATCTAACTCAACTAAAGGGAAAGGGCACGGCAAGAACTGAGTCATTCGCTCGCAATTGCGACCCTTCTTCATACTTTTTCGCGATACTTTTTCGCGGGGATTGCCTTTTGCCTTGACTTGGGTACTGCTCGTGGGCTGCTGGAGATTGTTAGGGAAAACCAAATCGCATAGGGGGATTCGGTATTCGCATGATGCGGGAGGTCGCATCGGCTTGTTTGATCCGTTCCTTCATTCAACGAGTGCAAGTGTCGCGCTTAATGGGCATTCCTGAAGGAAAGAAAATTAAATTTTCCCCAGGACTTGCCTCCTTGAAAAGTCACGACAGCAAGACACGAGATGCAAAAATTCTGGAAGTTTAAGAAGTGACGAGTTCCCCTAAGCATCTGTTGCGGGTTCCCTCGGCAGCGACCGGCGTGGTTTGACGAGGCCGCTATATCTTCTATAACCCAGTATTATAGCTTGAAGCAAGGATTGCTGAGTGAGAATTGGGAAGAAGAGGGTGGGGGGTGGGGAGATGGGGGGAAGAAGGGAGTTGGGAGTTGGGAGTTAGGGGTTGGGGAAGAAGAGGGTGGGGAGATGACTTTCCCGTCGGGAAACTTCAGACTCAACACTCTCTTCCCACTCAGCACTCTGTTCCCACACTCGGAACTCGGAACTCAGAACTTTGCACTCTCTTCCCCATTCAGCAAGAGGGCTTGACGATGGGTGTGGTAAAGTTCTAACTCTTGTCCGCAGACTTGTTCGAGACAGTAGAGAACTTCTGTGGGACGTAGGAGGGTGCCGTCGTTGCGACAACTACCAACATAACGGATGGTGGCTGTGGTTTCGCTTTGGGTGTGGATGAATTCGAGTTCAAAAAGGCGATCGCGTAAATTCACCCGCTGGACTTTACCTGATTTGGTGGTGCGTTCCATTTCTAGGGTCTGGGTTGCTAGCACGGCGTTAACCCAATCTTGCCATTGGGCGGCGGTCGTCGCTGTGGCAGTCCCTACGGCGATTATATATTCTGCCCGATCGAGAACCTGAGACGCAGCAGGCGCTTTCAGGCCGACTTCTTCGATCCGATAGAGGGGAAAGTCGGGGGGGAGTTGTGCGGCTAGCCGTTCCTGAAACGCTTCTGGCGAGATCTCTTCGGTGAGTTCAAAATCAACAATTTCCCCAGAACTGGTGGCACCGAGGGGTAGGGCATTGGCGATCGCAATTTTGGGCCCCGGATGGTAGCCGCCCGTAAACGTTACGGGTAAAGCCGCCCGTCGCACTGAGCGATCGAACAGCCGAGCCAAGTCTAAATGGCTCAGAAGCGCCATTTCTCCCTGTTTGCCAAACCAGACCCTTAAACGTTTTGACCGGGTTTGGTTGGGCGTATACTGGCCGCTAAATGCTGGAATCGGTGGGGGGGGAACCACCACATTATGACCAAAATCAACGCCGCAAATTCCGCAGTGGGAACAGCCTTCAAACGAACAATCCGGAACCGTTGCCGCTTCTAGGGCCTTCTGTAGGTCTGCTTTGAGCCATTCCTTGTCAATGCCCGTATCGATATGATCCCAAGGCAAGGGGGCGTCTAAAATAGCAGTTTTCGCCTGTTGACCCCAGTCGCCATTTTCCACTTGCCGATATTTCCAGCTTAAACCCGCCTCATCAATGGCTTGTTCCCAAGCTGCAAATGCCCGTTCCAAGCTTTCCCACCAAGCATCCATACCCGCACCCAATTCCCAGGCGCGGCGGATGACTGGGGCTAAAGTGCGATCGCCCCGACCCAAAAAGTCCTCCATTGCCGAGAGGCGGACATCGGTAAAATTGGCTTTAATCCCGCGCATTTTGCGAAATTCCGCTTGGAGAAGGGCTTGCTTGCGTTCAAATTCGCTCGTTGAAACGGAGTGCCACTGAAACGGCGTATGCGGCTTCGGCGTAAAGTTAGAAATGGTGAGGTTAAAACTCATCCGTCGCCGACCGGGGGCGCGACATTCCTGTTGCAGCCAGCGCACCGTCTCCGCAATGCCCAACACATCAATATCGGTTTCTCCGGGCAAGCCAATCATAAAATACAGCTTGACCTTATCCCACCCTTGCTCAAACGCCGTTTTGACACCTCGGAGCAACTCTTCATTGGTTAACCCCTTGTTGATGATATCCCGCATCCGTTGGGTTCCGGCTTCTGGGGCAAAGGTTAAACCGCTTTGGCGGGTTCCCCCAATAATATTGGCAATATTTTCATCAAAGCGATCGACGCGCTGGCTGGGGAGAGAAAGGGAGATATTCTCATCTTTTAGGCGGTTTTTGACTTCCATCCCCACGGCGGGTAAGGCGAGGTAGTCGGAACAACTCAGGGACAGTAAAGAAAACTCGTTATACCCCGTTTGTCTCATTCCTTGTTCGATGGCGTCCACCACTTGGGCGGGTTCCACATCCCGCGCTGGACGCGTCAGCATTCCCGGTTGGCAAAAGCGGCAGCCTCGCGTGCAACCGCGCCGGATTTCAATCGTTAAACGGTCGTGAACGGTTTCGACGTAGGGAACTAAACCAATCGAATAGGCCGGAATGGGGGTAGAAACGCGGCGCAAGATCCGTTCTGGTACGTCAGGGCGATTGGGATGGATTGAACCATCTTGGGCCATATCGTAGAATCGGGGGACGTAGACGCCAGGGACTTGAGCCAAATCTAGCAGCAATTCTTCGCGACTCAGACCGCTGTTTTTTCCTTCTTCCATGACGAGACCAATTTCGGGGAGGAGTTCTTCCCCATCTCCAAGCGCCACAAAATCAAGGAAATCTGCGTAGGGTTCGGGATTCCCCGTAGCGGTTTGACCTCCGGCAAAGATCAGGGGGTAAGCGGTTGATTCTCGTTCTTGCCAGGTCAAGGGAATACCAGCCAAACGGAGCATTTCCAGGATATTGGTTGCCCCAAGCTCGTAACTGAGGCTAAAGCCGAGGATATCGAATTCTTTGAGGGGACGACGGGATTCGACAGCAAATAGAGGGGTTTGCGTGGCGCGGAGTTTGGCACAGAGATCGGCACCGGGCAGGTAGGCGCGATCGCATAATTGTCGAGGCTGGGTGTTGAGGACGTTGTACAGAATAATGTGCCCTAAATTAGAAGCGCCGACCTCATACACTTCGGGGTAAGTTAAGACCCAACGAACGGTTGCTGCCTCCCAGGGCTTGCGAATGGCTCCTAGCTCGTTACCGAGATAGCGAGCGGGTTTGGTAATTTCTGGGGTTAGTAACTTCTCAACTGCAATGGCCACGAAGCATACCTCTGTTCTAATTTGGCGCTTCTTTGAGCCTATCCAAAATTAGAGGCGAAAGGCTATTGGGAACTGAGAAATTTGCTCTACCCATCAGGCTCTAAGCAGCTTGCTTGAGGCTGGCTGCAAAGGCTTCTGAGTTTTCAAAGATTTCAAAAACGCGATCGAGTTGGGTGAGTTCAAAAATAATCCGCAAAGAGGGAGAAACGGAGCAGAGGGTGAATCGCTGTCCTTGGCGTTGAGCTAAGGATAATGCTGAAACCAGGGCCATCAATCCAGCGCTGTCTAAAGACTCCACTTGGCTTAAATCGACTAGAACGCAAGCGGCGGTTTGAGCCGATACAGCGCTCGTCAGTTGTTGTTGCAGTTCTAGGGCGTTAGCGGCGTTGATGTGACCTTGGGGTTGGATGGTGGTGTATTCAGAAAAAGCAAGAAGAGTCTGCATAACTTTGTCCTTTGCTGGTCGAGCAACTACAAAAACTGCTGGCGATGTCATTGAAGATAAACCTTCTTGAGGAGAATTGACTACTCCCTTTGTGTGGTTTTACGGTAACTTTATCGGTTCACCCCACTTTTATAAAGTTTTCGGTAAGTGGTTTTACGCAAATGTAAGGGTTTATACGGATTCCGGAAAGACCCGATCCGCACTGCCTTAAACCCTTGAAGTCAGAAACCCTCGGAAGGTCAATCGACTTTAACGACCCCTTAACCCAGAACTCCTTCAATTTAAAAAAGTCTTTCACAGGCAGTCGCTTGAATCCGGATTGAAACGGATTGTGGAGCATCTGCCCTGGAGAGAACTGTTAAATTTGCAACAATTTTTCGCTTGCACACCCTGTTAAAAGCATTGTAGCGAGTTGGTTTGGCAAAGAAGTGACTGAAATCACGCCCGGTCTTAGCCCTGGATCACCCGATATCTCTCCAGATTAGAGGAGACTTTAGTATGTTGAGTTCCACTGTTAAACTATGAAAGCTCCAGGCGCGATCCGTCGTTTAGTGGAAAAAGTTCTATATATTCGGCAGTTAACCCCTGAAATCGAAAACGAAATTAATACCGAATTGACGCGCTTAGGTTATATCTCTGATGTAGACTACGAAGCATTAGAGTTACTGATGGATGAAATGGATGCGGGGCGGATTCGATTGGTTCCTAGTCCCTAGGGAAACAGTCTGCGAGGACGATAGAATTAAAGACTGATGAAGGCGTGCATCTTAGTTCAAAAAATTAATAAGAATATCCTATAAGACAGAGAGTCTGCCCTAGCGTCAGGACAGGCGCGATCGCAGGCGTGCAAAATTGGGATTGAATCTCCTAGCCGTCGTTAAAAAGCGTATTTTCACGGAATTGTCAACAGGTTGATAGCAGAAATTCCCAGCCGCTTCAAGAAGACGTTTGATGACGGGCTTGCCAGAGTTGTTCGATAAAAGTTTTCAGTTGCTTAGAAGCCGGTGAAGAAGCCGCATTCTCTACAGGCGATGCATTCATCTCGGCTAACAGGGGAATCACCTCCACATCTAAAGCCAGACGAAACCCGCCAATCGGCCACAACAGATCGCTACCTTGGCGCAAGTCGCACGCCACCTGAAAAGCCTCGTCTGTTGAAGTTGGGCAAGCTTTCACGAGGGCCAAAGGTCTTACCCAAGCGACTTGACGCGATCGCACCACCTGAATCACCTCAGCATAAAGGCGATCGCTACCATTTTCTAGACAAACAATTTGACAAGGCTGAAGATCGATCTCAGAGTTCATATTCGGAAAAGTTACAGCCCCTGACCTTTTTCCTCCATTCTAGGCAGTTTCTGAGGCGAACGGGGTTCAAACCCAGTCCAATGCGTTAGGCTAGAGGAACAATCGAGCAGTTCGGTTTTCTGGGTATGCAGAATTCGGTTTTCTGCGGCTCTCAATTGAATCGCACCAAAAAAATTGAGTAAGATAAAACCTAAAGTTTCCCATTGCTCATTCTTTTCTAGAATGGGCATTGCCTCCTAAACCCAATACCCCTAGACGGCGACTAGCGCTTCCCCCGATTGGGCTAGTCTAGGGGTTGAGTCAGGAACCCGGATCGCTCTTAATGTCATATTTTTGAAAAAAGCAGAGGTGTCAAGCAGTGTCTGTAGAGACCATTGAACAACGTTCAACGGCCCGAAAACTAG
The DNA here is from genome assembly GCA_010672635.1 of Desertifilum sp. SIO1I2. Lineage (GTDB taxonomy): Bacteria > Cyanobacteriota > Cyanobacteriia > Cyanobacteriales > Desertifilaceae > Desertifilum. The sequence goes on from JAAHGE010000187.1 coordinate 6,309, forward strand.
CGCCCCGCTATCGCGTGCTTCTCCATAACGACGACTTCAACTCAATGGAGCATGTCGTGCAAACCTTAATGGCAACCGTTGCAAGTCTGACGCAACCTCAAGCCGTCAGTATCATGATGGAAGCGCATAATAGTGGTATTGCCCTAGTCATCACCTGCGCTCAAGAACACGCCGAGTTTTATTGCGAAACTTTAAAAAATCACGGTCTGACGAGTACGATTGAACCTGATGAGTAACCGAGTGACCCGCTTTTTTGAACCTTAAACTTCGAGATTTAGCAGGCTACCCAGTCTCCATCCGTCTGGGAGCCTTTATCTTAGCCCTAGCCGTCGTCTGGTTGCCGTTTGCGGCAATTCTTTATGGGGCAGCGCGTCGGTTTAATGGCGACTCTCCAGAGGTCGAAAATGCCCTCACGATCGCAATTATGGGGCTATTGTTTATTGAATTTCTCATTGGGGTTCGCTATTGGGCGCGTGGGGTTCATGGCATTTCGCACCCGCTGAAGCATTACGGCTTAGGGGGAAGTCGCCAGAATGCCCAGGAGTTATTCGGTGGCTTAGGGCTAGGAATGAGCTTAACCTTAAGCTTATTTGCCCTCCAGGGGCTGTTTGGCTGGGTGGCGTGGCAACCCGCTAGTTTACCGTTACCCCAACTGATGGCTGAAGGGTTTCTGAGTGCCTTGGGGATTGGATTTGCTGAAGAACTGGTTTTTCGGGGTTGGTTGTTAGAGGAATTGCGCTACGATTACCGTCCGGGAGAGGTTTTGTGGGCGAATGCGCTAATTTTTGCCGTGCTGCACTTCCTCAAACCGTTGGCGGAGATTTTGCAAAGTTTGCCCACCTTTGGCAGTTTGGTGGTTTTGGGGCTAACTTTAGTGTGGGCTAAACGGGCAACGCGCGATCGCTTGGGTTTATCGATTGGACTGCACGCGGGTTTAGTTTGGGGCTACTACATTATCAATGTTGGGCAACTGATTCAATATACAGAGCGAGTGCCCAGTTGGGTGACAGGCATTGATGGAAATCCGCTAGCGGGGGTGATGGGATTTGGGTTTTTGATCGCGATCGCGATCGTTATGCGAAAATGGGCTAACCGATTGCTCCGTTGAAGCGAGGGAACGCTCGTCTAAGGGTAAGGCTGTAGCGATCTTTAAAGGAATTTCCAGAATAAATTCTGTACCTATACCGACGGCGGAACGGCAATAAATTTTGCCTTGGTGTTTTTCGACAATGATTTTATAGCTAATAGATAGACCTAAACCCGTACCTTTGCCAACGGGTTTGGTGGTGAAGAACGGATCGAATAGACGTTGTTTAGTTGCTGGTGAAATTCCCGAACCATTATCGGCGATCGCAATTTGCACCCAGTGCGTTTCTAATAAGCGGGTTTTGAGTAAAATCGTAGGTCGATCTAGAGGTAAGTGCGAAACATAGCAAAGGTCTTCCTCTGGAGATTCAGCAGTCCCCTTGAAGGAGTGCGGTTGGGTTTCAAATTTAGAGCAATTCTCTAGCGCGTCTAAGGCGTTTGCCAGTAAATTCATAAAAACCTGATTGAGTTGACCGACAAAGCATTCAACCTGGGGTAAATCCTCGTAATCGCGGATAATATTAATTTCAGAGCGATCGCCCGCAGATTTCAAGCGATGTTGCAGGATCAGTAAGGTATTTTCTAGTCCTTCGTGCAAGTTAACCGCCTTGCGATCCGACTCATCTAAGCGCGAAAAATTGCGTAAAGATAAGACAATTTGCCGAATGCGATCGGCTCCGACCTTCATGGAGTCGAGCAAGCTGGGCAAATCTTCTAAGATAAAATCGAGATCGACCTCTTGGCGATACTTTTCAATGGCTGAATGCGGCTGGGGATAATGTTGTTGATAGAGTCGAATTAATTCACAAAGCTCTTCAATATAAATGACGGCGTGGGGAAGATTGCCATGAATAAACGAACGGGGTTATTAATTTCGTGGGCAACTCCCGCC
>JAAHGE010000188.1 GCA_010672635.1 Desertifilum sp. SIO1I2
CTAAGGCTTACGCCACTGCCAGTTCTCCCTTAACAGGTCTGATTAACGCTTAACTGTAACAGTGCAAAGCCAACAGTCTGCGGCAGGCTGAGAACTTTGCACTGTTTTTTGAGCGATCCCTACAGATTAGCCCTGAATCTGAGGAAAACTATGACCCAGATGTCAAACAAAACTTAAAGAAAGACTATAAAACTTAAAGAACTGCTATAGTGGTGAGGAAGTGGTCTTTCTCGCTGTTTGATAGTTTCTGCTCGCACTAGGTCGCTGTGCCAATTTGCAACGCTTGCGCCTAAGCTGCAAGCGAGAACTATTCCAACCTCCACCAGTAATGAGAGTTTCTGGGGTGTTAGAGGTTCGTTTATAAAATACTCAAATCTGTAAGCCACTCAAGCTGCGAATTAATTCGCGCTCAACCCAGATTTAACGCAAAAGTAACAAAGTTAGAGGATTTTTTCATGCCCTATATCAACGAAGAAGGCGGTCGGTTAAACAACTACGCAGTAGAACCGAAAATGTATCGCGCTACGCCTCCCACGAAAAATCAGCAGCAAAAATACATTGTCATGGGACTTGGTGCTGTTGCTCTCGTTGGAGGTTTAGTTTTTGTAGCCTTCTCTGTTTCTGGTCTTGGTTAAAAGAACGCTTTGATAAACAAAATTTATTAAAATATCTCTTGGGTTTCTACAGGTAGAAGCCCAATTTTCTTATAAGTCCCTTTAAATGTGAACTGAAAGCCTAACTTTAGATAGAAATTTCGGCGATTCATCCTGACTTAGAGGAAAATGCACCGAACAATAGGATAGAAACAATCTTCTAACAATCAACAGGGTGTAGCAGCACTCGCTTTTCAGGAAACTCAATGGGGAGATCGACAGACCTCTCCAGCTTCCCCCTAGCTAAACTCCCAACACACGGTATCTTACTGAAGAGTCGATCGTGGCAGAATCTAATGTTTCAAGCATCAACTGTCCTATTTACGAGCGCTTAAAAGTGGCGCTAAGTCTGAACTTGCGCCGTCAAATCTTTTTCGCAGTCTGCGACGATCTGACCTTTAAAAACCAGATTGCGGCTCAACTTCAAGCGGAACTGACTTGCGCGACTTCGCCAAACTCCACTCTTTCAACCCTTCCTGCTTCATCTAAGACAACCTCCGCCGTTGCCACACCCCCCTTGAGCCAAACTCACCCCTCTTTGGTGAGCTTGCATCTCAACTTAAGCGATCCCAATATTGCCGCTCAAATTCGTCAATGGCTGGCACAACATCCCCACCTTACCCTCATTCCTGGCTTTCAGATTTTAGGGATTGAAAAACTGACCCGTCAGTCGCCGAGTTTGCAGCGTCTATTTTTGCATCATTTACAGCAGATGGCAAAAAACTTAGAGAGTTTGGACTCTAGTTTACTGCTCTGGCTGCCGCGTCCTTGGTTTACATCGATTCAACAATCTGCGCCAGACTTCTGGCGATGCCATACTGGGATCTTTGAATTTGCTGGCGATCCCACGCCCATTTCTGATGAAGTTGATGCCACAACAGTACCGGAATTGGGGGGATGGGGAAATGGGGAAATTGAAAAACCCGCCAAGCCTGCTGTTGCAGTAGTCGCGCCGCCACCCCAACCCAAGCGCGAACAGCCAGCACCAGTAGAACGCCATTTAATTTTGGGGAATAGCTACCGCGATCGCATTGTCGCAGGCGATGTCACCCCGCAAAATCTGAGTGCAGCCATTCAAGCCTACGAACAAGCGCTTAGAGGTTTGGAGGAAACTTCGCCGCAAGTTCCCGATATTCTCAACGATCTAGGGAATCTTTACTGGTTGTTTTCTCGCCAACCCTCTCCCCCAGAACAGGCGCAAATCTATCTCGAACAAGCACTCAGCCTCTATCAATTGGCTCTCAACCTGACGATGACAGGTCAAACCTACAGCCGCCTGCAAAATAATTTAGGCGCTGTTTATGCGGATTTGGCCCGCTATCGCGATCCGGTGTTGAATTTGCAAAATGCGATCGCAGCTTATCAGGAGGCTTTGCGCGATTCGCTCCAGCGCAACTCCACAGAACAGCCAGACGCCTTTAAGCAATATGCCTCAACTCAAAATAACTTGGGGACAGCTTACTGGAACTTGGCACAGCAGCAAAACCCCGATGCTAACTTGAAAAGCGCGATCGCCGCCTATCAACAGGCTTTAAAATACTACACCCCAGACCGGGAGGCCCTGAGTTATGGCATGATTCAGAATAACCTCGGAACTGCCTTCTGGAATTTGGCTCAGTACGAGCGATCGCCCGATTACCTGCAAATGGCGATTTGGTCCTATCGCGAAGCTTTGCAATATCGCACTTACTCGGTTTCTCCTAGCGCCTACGCCGCCACCCAAAATAATTTAGGTACAGCTTATTGGCATTTAGCCAACCACAAAGCCACCCCTATCCTGAAACGGGCCGAAGACTTACTGCTGTGCGTTGAAGCCTATCACGCTGCCTTGGAAGCGGCCAACACCCTCAAGCAGCAACAACCCCCAGTTCCCTTAAGTTTCGACTTTTTCGCCACCCATAACAACCTCGGACTCGCTTATTTTCAACTGGCAACCGATGGCAAAATTAAAGCGACCTTAGCCTCTACTGAAGTTCAGTCTCCGACACCTGTCCTTTCCCAGGTTTTAGAAAAAAGCTTAGACTATCTCGAATGCGCCTTAAACCATTACGTCATAGCTTGGCAGGGTTGGACGGAACAAGCAGAACTGAGAAAATCAGCCTTAAGTTATATTTTGCAAGCGATCAAAGCCCTGTATCAACAAGGGGGAATTTCTGGACAAAATCAGGCGCTATCTTACCTGCCGCCAGAGTTGTTACCCGAAGTGATGAAAAAGCTCTAAATTTGGACAATTGGATCGACAATTTGGTCTAGAAATGAGTTGAGGTAAGGATCGGAGGTATCGCGCTGACAGAGTTCCCAGTAGATTTGCTGGATTAACTCGCGGATTAGACTCGCCTCTAGGGGTTGGGCGCGATCGCTTGGAAACAGCATCAGTACCATTGGCGTTGGGGTAGAATCCTGGAGAGGCGGTAGGATATAGGGCACATTCTCCAAAAGGCTGCCTCCCGATCGTCGATAGAACTCAATCCGACGCAGGCGTAAATGGCGATCGCGCTCATCAATCGCCAATTCGGGATCTTCTACTTCTAAGAGTAAATATTCGCCTCTCTGCTGGCAATATTGGCGCAAAAATGCCATAAACGCCGTCCCCAAACCTAGTCCCCGACAATCTTGACGGGCGGCGGCGTAGTCTAGCAAACTAAACGGCCGTCCGCTTAACGACCAGATCAGCGCCATAAACGCGACTTGGGATTCTAACTCTCCCACAATTAACCGTTCTCGACCGCTGAGGAGGCGATCGCGAATTAACGATTCCGGGTGGCGTTCGTTAGCGGGAAATGCTTCGAGGTAAATGGCGATCGCAGCATCCAACTTGACTGGATCGTCTTGAAGCGTTAGAGGAGAAACTTCACTAAAAATAGCATCCACTGACTTACAACAAGCCGCGATAGCGAATAAATATTAGAATAGCTGCCCAAGAACCCAAAGCAACCTTAATCGCCACCAAAATATTCAACAGCGGCAGCGCCCCACCACTCACCAGCGCCCCTAACTCGCCATGTGGCAGTTCAAAGCCCACCAAAGTCACAACCGACAGCACCACAAAAATCAAGACAGACACTTTCTCCCAAATCGCCGCCCGCCAGCGTTGATAAATCGCCGCCATCCACTCCGAAGAAGAAGTAATAGCCACCAAACCAATCGCCGTTCCGCCTGCGACTCCCGCCGCAAACCCGCCACCCGGACTCAGGTGGCCGCGAATGGCCAGTTCTACCCCAACAATCGCCGCAATGGTTGCCCCCAAACGGGCGAGGACAATCGAAGGCTGATCGGTAAACTGATAGATCCGGTGAAATGGCTGTTCGTTGGCTAACAGATATTGCGCCCCCATAATTGCGATCGTAAAGACGATCACTTCAAAAATCGTGTCGTATAACCGATTTCTGAAAATAATCCCCGAAACCGCATTAGGAACGCCACTCTCTTGCACCACCATTTCCACGATTTCCAGATCCGCAACCTCTGCTGCCAGGTTCGGCATAATCATAAACTTGATATAGACTGCAATACTGGCAGCGATATAAAGCCATTTCATTTAATGTTTCTCCCCAGACTTCAATGGAGGCGTATCGGACACCGATAGATAGTCAAGATGATTTGCAGATGACGAGAGTTCAGTTTGAAAAATATCGTATAGGCGGCGAATGCGAGTGGTTGTCTGATACAATTCCGCTTCTTCCCCAGACCCTTTCCCCAGAAAAATGGCATGAATCTCCTTTTCCAGCAACGCCCGATCCAAAGATTGCGGATCGGGGTAAGGGACGAGTTCTAACCTTAAATGATATTTGCGAGCAACATCCCTAAATTCCGCAATCAGTTGGGCGAATAAGCTTTGACTGGGTTGGGTATAGCCCGTATCGCTAACTGTTTCCCCTTCTGCTTGTGCTAAATAATCTTTAAGGATGCCCAAACGCATCACCAGCGACGAACGGACGGCGACGACATACAGCGTAATGGCGAGCATTGTGCCAACCAGTGCCTCAGTTAGCGCCACATCCGCCGCCCCTAAAACCGCATAAACCAAGGCCGCAACACCCCCTAGTATCCCGCGAATCACCAGGGCATTGTAAGGGTTAACCTGAATGGTCAGGATGAAGGAGGATATGGGCAGCAAAGCCACGATGATATAGATGTAACTATCGGTCATCATTCCTCCCGCTACTCGAACAGTATGCCAGCACGTAGCCTAAGACGGTATTCCAAATTGCCAGGGAAATCAGCGCCAAAATCAGTAAAGACCATTCGCTTGGAATTTTGAGCAGCAAACCAAAAATGATGCTCATCGATCCGAGGGTATCTGCAACCGAAAGGCTGTGCAGTTTGAATAAAACTGACCGCTTGCCTAGTAAGGGAAAGGTTCCCCAAAACCAAAAGAGAATGCCCAGAATGATACAGAAATAACTGAGGATGTTAATCATATTGACCTAAGCGTTTGAGGACATGAGCGAGTAACATTAATCCAGCATTTCCGACGCTGAGAATAATGACGCCAACGGTTCCCAACATCAGGTCGTCGCGCTGGACAGAAACGACCAAAATCATGACGGATGTTTTGGTGGCAATACTGGCAAAAGCCAGCATTTTTTGCCAGATATCCCCATCGCGCCATGCTTCGTACATGGGAATGAGTAAAGCTAAAATCATTGCGATGAGTAATCCGTTCACGCTCTCTTCCTCCGCTGTACCCGGTGGACTTCATACCAGCCCTGTTCGTGATATTTCAAAACAATGGTTTTGGGGGTAAAGGTAATTAGGAAGATGTCTAGAAAAACTAGACCGGGCGATCGCCGTGGCTTAACCTGTTCTATCACCACTTCTTCTTGGTTATGGGGACGAAAAATGATTTCAAACGCTTCTAGGTATGCTTGGGGAATCGCCACAATCACTTCCCACAGAACTCGCAGCCAATCTTGTAATGCACCGGGGGCAGTATAGCTGCGCGGTAGCAGCAGGGCAACGCAAACGCCGATGACAATGTTGGCGATGCTGAAATTGCTGGTCAGCAGAAACCAGATGGTTAACCGCAAGATGATATTGAGATATCCAATCATGCCAACACCATCCAAAACAGTAAAACTAACATAAGACTCATCACCCCAATGATGTGATCGAATTGCTCTAGTATCAGGGGAATTTTAAAGGAAAAGCGTCGAATAATTAAGTGATGAACCAACCAGCCAAAGCCAATAATGGCAAGAACTTTGATAATGTTGCTCAGACTATATGCTTGGTAATAGAATCCGTTGCCGATGAACAATCCAGCAATTAACAGGCTGATTGCTAACCAATAACCCAACTTGATGGGGGAAGGGTTTTTAGGATCTTCGGGTTGATGGGGTAAAAATAGAAATTTGGCATACAATATTGCCGTTCCAATGGCTGCAATATTCATCGCCAGGTTTGGCCAGAAACTCAGATTTTCTAAGGTCGATATTTTGGCGCTAAATCCAATAAAGAGGGGAAAGCCTGACATAGAAAGGCTACACATCACCAAAACGAGCCAAAGTTTGGTACTGATGGGTTTTTGTTCCAACTCCTTAAGGTTGCGACTCGGTAAGTTCCCGGCGGTGAGAAACAGGGTCGCTTTGGAAAGTCCGTGCGCTAGGGCGTAAAAGCCACCTGCTGCGGGGGCTACCATCATCCAGCCAAGTTGAGAAATGCTACTAGAGGCGAGAACGCGCTTGCTATCTTGTTCAAAAAGGGCATAACACACCCCTAATATAGCCGTAGCAATACCAAACAGGGTGACGATGGGGGCGACTTCTTCCACCATCAGGGCGCAACGCAGCAGGGGAAAAGCACCTGTTTTGATCACAACCCCGGAGAGTAAGGCAGAAACGGGAGTTTCTGATTCAGCGTGGGTGAGGGGCAACCATAAGCCGGAGACAAAAATGCCTCCTTTACTTAGGAGTCCCATAAAAATGAGGGCGATCGCTTCTGGAGGGGCTGCCCGCAAACCGCTAAAGGCGAAGGAGTGATGCGACTGGTACACCAAAATGGCACCCACCAGATAAAACAGCATGGCAATGTTGCTAGTAAATAGGTAGCGCAACCCTACCCAGATGGCGCGATCGCTTCTGGGGTAGGCAACTAACAAAAATGCCGCAATTCCAATTACCTCTAAGGCAACGTACAGACTCATAAAATCTGCACAGATAAAAACGGCGTTAACGCTGCCATGCAAGATAATAGTCTGCAAATAGAAGAAAGGGGTTTTGCTGGTTTGCCAACAATAAAGAATAACCGCCGTTGTGACGAGGGCATTGGTGAGAATAAAAAAGCAACTCAGCGAATCGACTTGTAAACTCACGCCGAAGCTATCGAGGAGTCCGAGGGTAAAGGGGGGCTGAGTAAATCCGAACAACGCATAAGCCACAGACGCGATCGCAGTCCCTAATGAGAGGTAGCGCATCACCTTGGGGAACAAATAACCCACGAACCCTACAATAAAGGGGAGCGCAATCCAAGCAATGGTGAGAGTGTTCATGGCGTGTTATTCTGCTCGATTTCGTGGGTTTCTAAGGTAGGGTTATTGCGGGCGAGTTTCATAACTCCCACCAACATTAAGGCTTGAATGGAAAAACCAATGACAATGGCAGTTAAGATCACGGCTTGGGGGACTGGATCGGCATAGCTTCCGGCGATCTCCCCGTTTGTAAGAATGGGGGTAAACACGCCTCCGCGTGCTGCCACCACTACGTAATAGGCAATGACACCCGTACTCATAACATCCATTGAAACGATCTTCATCACCAAATTTTTCTTAAAGATAGTTCCGAGAAATCCACATAATACCGTTGCAAATACACACCCTTCTAACATTGAAATTGCCTTGTTACTGAGAGGAATAATCGTATCTCAACAAAATTTGAGTTGAAGAAAAGCTAAAAGGCTCTCAACTAGAGGATTGTCTGTCTTGCGATCGAGCCATGAGATCGATGCAAAGACGGTTCTCAATGAGCTTGATTGTCTCCTGGAACTGTTTTTACCTTACATTTTTGAGTGAATGCTTTGAAGTGGTTTTGGATACTTTTAGGGGGTCGGAAAAAGGAAAAGCAGCTCGCCAGATCGCTGCCAATCTTGCAACAGAGAACCGAAGGAGAGGTAGCCGTTCTGTTTGCCAGAGGCTACGCTCTCAATCACCGATCCTACTGAAGATTGACGCTTGCATCTACTGACTTAGGGATGGCTGTTTAGGAATATGTAATCTTAGGTAGCGGATCGGCACCCATTGGCTCTAAGTGCTCGACTGCTTCTTGTAAAGCCTCAATACGATGTTGTTTAAACGAATCTGCACCGACGAGTTCTACCAGTTTAATTTTTTCTAGACGTTTTAAAGTTTGTCCTGTCGCACCAACAACATAGACTTTCAAGCGTTGATCGAGAGCATCTTTGACTACGTTTTCAACTGCCAGAGAAGCTGTGACGCCAATAAAGGGAACATCGCTGAGATCGACAATTAACACATCCGCTTGACGCATTGCAGAATGCTCTCTGGCGATCGCCTTAGCCACGCCAAACAGCATTGGTCCGCTGAGGTAAAATACTAGAACGCGCCCATTCGCCTCATTCATTAAGA
>JAAHGE010000189.1 GCA_010672635.1 Desertifilum sp. SIO1I2
TTGGAGACGGCACCCCCAATCAAACCGCATTTAAAAAGATATTAACGACTTCCCCCAATCGCGATCGCAATTTAGGGATTATCAATATTGATGTTAATCGCGCCGCCATTTACTTTCTGGCTGATATCGAACGCGCTCAGAATCGTAATATTGTAGTGTTTGGCGTTCGTAGCAATAACGTTGCCGAACCCGAAGCAGGCGTTCCCGATCGCAGTTTTCAGCCAGGGTGGCTGCGCTATAGCGATCGCTTTAGTGCCAATATCAAAATTACCGCCTACGAAAATGTCCTGGTGGCGAATAATCGGCTCAATGATGCGATTACCGATAATTACGAACAACCGGGATATCGGATTAAAGCGCGACAGGGCGAGCAAATCATAACCTACGATCGAGGCGATCGCGTTCCCTTTAACTATGCCAATCACTACGGCATTGTCGTCAATCGTAGCGGTAAATTTGGTTGGGCCGAAACCCCCCAAACCCAGCCTGGATTATTTCGCCAAGGCATCGCCATCCTCGATAACTGGGTTTACCATGAAATGCGCGTTGCCATTCATGCCGCAGGGCAAGGTTTGCTGATTAAAGATAACCAAATTCGCGATCGCCGCAACAAACAATGGTGGACCGATCCAACCGGGTTAAGAGAACCCAGAGGCGCTGTCACCTACGAAAATCGAGCCATTGATTGGTCGGGTTGGGACGTGCGCGTTGAAGGGAATCAATACGAAGTCTACCGCCATCGGGTGATGGATACCAAATATTGGAGCGTCGATGGAGAAGGCATCCTCATTCAAGAATGTTGCGGCGGCACCAGCATTCAAGGGGCGATTGTGCGCCAAAATCAAGGAAATTCCTATATTGGTTTCTATAAAATGCCCGTCATGGACAACGTGACTATCGCCGACAATCAACTGCGTGCCAACGTCACAGACACGCCCCTAATTTACGTAAATGCTGATACCAACAATCACCCCAGCCCGATGAGCAACGTCATCATCGAGAATAATCAGATCGATGACAGTATCTTAGCGCGAGCCTCAGCCGGAGGAACGGGAAACCTAATCCGCAACAATCGCGGGCGCGGCGGCGGTTCGATCGAATATTCTTGTCATGTGAACCTATCAGCCAATACAGGTTTCAATATCAAACCTTGTTTGCCAGAAAAATAAGCGCTCAGGGGGCAATATTAATGGTGGTACCGATGGAAATTGGGAGATTAGACAGTTGGCTGCGAGTTGCCATCCTGCTGATGCTATGTCCCTTACTCGGTGGGTTGCCCCTGATTAACTGGATTTTCTATGCTCGATTTAGACGCCCGCTAGCGCAACAGGGAACGGGCAACATTTCGGTGTCTGCCGCCTTTTATCATGGCGGAAATGGGGTAGGAATACTCGCCGTTGCCTCCGAAGCCTTTAAAGGAATTGCCGCTGTTTTGTTAGCGCGATCGCTCTTTCCCGGACAATTAGCCTGGGAACTGGTTGCCTTAATCGCCCTGGTGATGGGTCGATATTTGTGGGGAAAAGCGGCTGGAACCACTAACGTCGTTTGGGGTATCGCCGTTCACGATCCAGTCGTTGCTGGATTAGTTTTGGCGATTGGGGGAATTAGCTTTACAATTTTGCGGGAACGCAAACTCGGACGCCAAGGCGTTCTAGTCTTGTTACCTATCACGATCATTTTGCTTTACCCCTATCAACAACTGCGGGCGATCGCTGCAATGGGGTTAAGCTTGCTTTTAGCCTGGGTTTATCACCAGATTCCCGACGATCTAGACCTCTCGCCTGCACAAGGTAAGGAAGAAAACAAAGCTGTGTTTCGTTTTTTTAGAGGCGATCGCGCCTTGATCTCCCTGGATAACCGCTTAGACGCCTCTCAGGTGGGCCAAAAAGCCGCTACCCTCTCGCACCTCAAGCGCCAGGGTTATGCCGTGCCGTCGGGATGGGTACTGCCCGCCGGCGACGATCTAGAACCGTTAATTGAAGTCTTACAACCCTCTAGGGAACGCCCTTTAATTGTGCGTTCGTCCGCCATTGGCGAAGATAGTTTATTTGGATCGGCGGCCGGGCAATATAAAAGCATCGCCAATATTACGAATAGCGATCGCCTCAGAGAGGCGATTCTCACTTGCTTAAATGCCTACAACTTGCCAAACGCGATCGCCTATCGGGAAACGCGCAACCTCCCCGAAAAAGGCATGGGCGTTTTAGTCCAACAGCAAATCAAAGGGGTCTTTTCTGGCGTTGCCTTTAGTCGCGATCCGGTGAATCAACAAAGCCAAGAAGTTTTAGTCGAAGCCTTACCCGGAGATGCCGATCGCGTCGTTTCCGGGCAATTCACCCCAGAACAGTTTCGCATCCTCGTCACCGACAGCGAAACCCGCCTCACCTCCGCCTCAACCGGCGATGTCCCCCCTCACCTGATTGAAGAAGTCGCCCGGTTAGCGCGCCAACTTGAAGAACGCGATCGCGGCGTGCCCCAGGATGTGGAATGGACCTATGATGGTCAACAAATCTGGATTTTACAAGCCCGTCCGATCGTCACCGCTTTACCCATCTGGACGCGCAAAATTGCCGCTGAAGTCATCCCCGGTACCATTCGCCCCCTCACTTGGTCGATCAACCGTCCCCTAACCTGTGGCGTCTGGGGGGATATTTTTAGAATCGTTTTAGGCGATCGCGTTGCCGATCTCGACTTCAATCAAACCGCTACCCTCCACTTCTCCCGCGCCTACTTTAATGCTTCCTTATTAGGCAAAATTTTCCTGAAAATGGGTTTACCCCCAGAAAGCCTAGAATTCCTGACGCGGGGAGCAAAATTTACCAAACCGCCCCTCCTCAGCACCTTGCGGCAAATTCCTGGCTTGTTGCGCCTCTTGCGAGAAGAATGGTTGCTCGAACAAAACTTTGAACACGACGATCGGCAAATGTTTGCCCCGCTGCTGTTTCAGTTGCAGCTCCAAACCGACCGCCCCCTAGATACAGACCATCCCAATAACCCCTACAATGCCCTTGCGAGCGATCGCGCCACCCTGAACCCCCAACAACTCCTAGACCGCATTGAAGTGGTTCTAGACGTTCTCAAACGGGCAACCTACTACAGCATTTTAACCCCCCTGAGCGTAGCGGTTCGGCAAGCCGCCCTGAAGGTTAAAGATAAAGACCTCGATACCACCCAACTCCCCGAAATCGCCGCCTTGCTGCGCCTTAGCGAAATTGCCACCGCCGCCCGTCACCTGTTACCCGAACTCGATACCCTCACCCCGCAAACCATCTTCGGGGCCTTATCTGAAGTTCCCGACGGGCAAACCGTGGTTGAACAATTTGACCAGTTTTTAGAAACCTACGGCTATCTCAGCGAAGTCGCCACCGATATCGCTATTCCTCGGTGGAAAGAAGATCCGCGCCCAGTGCGATCGCAATTTGCTCTATTAATCGCCAATCTCCAACAACCCCAAATTCGCCGTTACTCCGCCCAACGCATCAAAGTCCAACTCGTCCAAAGCCGCCTTAACCTTAAAGGTAAAGTTGCCCAAGTCTACAATCGCTTACTAGCCGAACTGCGTTGGAGTTTTATCGCCTTAGAACAACAGTGGATCGATAGCGGTAAACTCGAAACCCCCGGCGATATCTTCTTTCTCAACTTCGGTGAAATTCGCCGCCTCATCAGCGACTCCGATCCCGAACTCAGCCATAACCTCTTGCAACTGATTGCCCAACGCAAAGCCCAGTTTAAAAAAGAAGCCAAACTCCCCAACGTTCCGCCCGTCGTCTATGGCAATGCACCCTCTATTCATTTATTTTCCACCACCCCCACCGCTAATACTCAGACCTTACAGGGAATTGGGGCCAGTGCGGGACAAGTCGAAGGTAACGTCCAAATTGTCTTAAACTTGCAAACCCTGCCCGAAATTACCCGCCAAACGATTTTAGTCGTACCTTACACCGATGCTGGCTGGTCGCCCTTACTCGCCCGTGCAGGAGGCTTAATTGCCGAAGTTGGGGGGAGACTCTCGCATGGCGCGATCGTGGCTAGAGAGTACAATATCCCCGCCGTGATGGACATTCACGACGCTACTCGTCTCCTTAAAACCGGACAGCGCGTGCGGATTGACGGCTTACAAGGCATTGTCGAAATCTTAGATTGACACTCCCTTCAAGTCCATTAAAATTGACATCTTGCACCATCCTGAGTAAGACCTGAGAAACCGGGTTTCTGGCACCGGGGCAAGATGTGAATCTACCGACGCGCAAAAAACAAGGTGAATCCAATTTAACCGGACTCACCTTGAGTATGGAGCATTTGAGAACGACGACTGGGGAAATCAGCGCGGTTTCCCTCTCAGAAACCGCCTGGATGCACTATTGAGGATTGCTAGCGGTTGCGTTGGTTTCAGCATTGACGCAAGTTAGCATTCTCAGCGTTGAAGCTGCTGCATAGTTGCGACGTGCAGACTCATTGGGCGCAAAGCGAGTGCCCGTTTCGTTCAGCGGAGACGCAACTGCACAGTAACCCGACATTTGGGTAATTAATGGTGCAGCCCAGTGATTTTGAATGTCCGAGAATTGGACGGTGGGTTGCTTCGGTGTAACTTGAGGATTCAAACCGCGCATGGACTTACCAAATTCAGCAGCCCGACGTTGAATCGCCATCAATTCTGCACGAGTCACTTCTTGTTGCGGGCGGAACGTGCCATCGGTATAACCGCTAATAATGTTATTGTCCTTCGCCCATTGAATCTTAGCCGCACTCCAACGACCTGCGTCAACATCGGGATAAGGACGACCGGGAACGGAAGTGGGAACATTCAGGTTAGCATTTGGCATCCGTTGCAGCGCTTCAATCACCATCGAAACCACTTGTTCGCGAGTTAAGGCATTGGCTGGGCGGAAGGTGCTATCTTCAGCAAAACCTGCCACAAATCCCATATTGACGGCTGCATTGATTTCTTTGGCGTAGATATCATTGGCGATATCTCGGAAAACCGGGGTGTTACCGCCTGTGTTACCGCCCGTGTTGCCCCCTGTGTTACCCCCTGTGTTGCCACCCGTGTTACCGCCCGTATTGCCACCCGTGTTACCTCCTGTGCCAGGGTTAGCTAAAGCGGCTAAGTCTAAATCGCTAGTAATGTAAACGTGACCGAGGGGTTGACCGTTATAAGTCCGTTTGGCAAAGCGCCAACCATTGTTGAGTTCAATCTTAGCAAAATCGCGAGTAATCCCTTTTGTTCGACCAATAATCAGTTCGGGATTATTGCGGTTCATCGGCGAACCAATTAATAAAATATCATTATTGCGATGCACGGTTCGCAGACTATATTGCACGCCTAAATCTTGACCTGCAACGCGAATTGAATAGCCATTACTATCGGTACTACGACCACAAATTCCTGTAAAGTCAAAATTAGCGAGTAAGGGATCGATGCGAGTCGGCGTACCTGTTTGTTCGTTCCAACAAGCCCGCGCGCTAGATTGTTGTTCTAGAACTAATAATTGGTGAGCATCTCCTTGTCCAATGGGTGCTGCAACTGCTACAAACTTATTTTGATCGACTTCTTGTTGACCAAAAGTATAAGCATCAGCAGCAGGGATTAAACTGAAAGTAGATACCGCAGCGGTGGCAAGAGCAGCTAGGCGAATAGGTAGGGAAGTTTTCATGGCAATAGAGAAATTCAGAATCGAGATTTACGACACTAAGGAGGGATAAACCCTTACGCAATGTTGATGATTTAATTGTTGTCGAGACGCACTGGATCTGGAGAATTGAGTAGTCTAGTTCCTCAAGTGTCAGACTGATGATGTGCAAATCTCATATTTTTGAAGACGGGGGTTCCCTTATAAAAGGTTCCTTACTCTGGTAAAAATCTTTTAGACAATTAATGGCTGATTGTTCCAGTTGCCAAGGTGTCAAGGTGCAGAAGAGGAAAGATAGACTAATAATGTATTTTTTACGTTTCTAAGTGCGATTAGCAATCAGACTGCTATTTAAGGACTATGTTAAATCCGGATAAAAAATACATTCCTTTAAAAATAGGATGGGAGAAGTGAGTGCTGTTGCTTTAGCACACTGCTACTGGGTGTGCGGAGTAAGAAGAGGATGGGGGATAGGCAGGTGGGAGGATTTCTGAGTGCTGACGCTTCTGCGTAGCAGTATGCTGAGTCCTAAATAGGTATTTAGAACAATAGCCTTACTTTCATCCCCCCATCTCCCCACCCTCTTCCTAGGGTTGTGTCGTTCTCACCCACTCAACAACCGCATCTGCTAAAGCTGTTGCTAGGCGTTGCTGTTCCTGGGGGTTAACAATCCATTCAAACTCAACCGGATTAATCATAAAACCCAACTCCAACAAGACTGAAGGCGCAACTGTTGGACGAGTGAGTGCTAGGTTATTCCAAAAAACGCCATAGGAGGGACGTTGCAGCCGATTAACTAAATAGTTATGCAAAAACACAGATAGACTGTGGGCCTGGGGATGATACCAAAACATTCCTACCCCGGCGGTATTCAGGGCGTCGCCTTGGTCGGGAAGCGCGTTGTAATGAACGCTTAATGCGAGATGGGGTTCAGTTTGTTCAATAATATCAACCCGATCCTGGGGATAAAGGTCGTCATCGCCTTCCCGCGTCATCACCACTTGCGCGCCGCGTTCGATGAGGCGATCGCGCAAAAGTTCTGAGACAATTAACGTCACATCCTTTTCGGGATAACCTGTAGGCCCGCGCGCGCCTAAGTCTTCGTTGCTACCATGTCCCGGATCGATTAAGATGGTCATCCCCGATAAGGGTTGGCGGCGGGTGTTGCGAGAGGTTGGGGGATGGCGCAGGGATAAAACTAACGTGGTTCCTTCATACCTCACCTTATAACCCCATTGTTGCGCTGACTTGAGATTAAAACGGTATTGAATGCGATCGCCTTGTACCTGCTGCCAATCTAAACGGGAAATAATTGGATCGTCATCTAAGCGAATCACATCCGTTTGCGCGGTCGTGTTATAAAGATTCAGGGTTAAATGTCTGTCTCCTTGATCGATACTCACAGGAACCGGAGTCTGTAAAGGAAAGCGAATCTCCGTCCAGCCTGGGACTTGTTGAGCGCGAACGCTACGAATCAAAGAACGGGGAGGAATTGCACTATTGATAATCCGGGTTTCACTGCTACGAATCCAGGCTCCGTAATCGAGTCTCAGCCAGTCCCCTTCGCGTCCAGTAATGGCGGCTTGAGTTCCGGGGGGTAAAGGGGTTAAGCGCGAATAATCCGTTCCAGGACCAGTCCGCGCCGTTCCAGAGGCGGCGGTGACTTCAGCAATTTCAAACGGCGTGGGACTCAAAACCTGAATGCTTCCCGGTGCGGTTTGGGTAATGGTTTGACCGTTCAGGGAAAGGCGAAATTGGGGTTGACCTAAGTTGAGCGGGGTTGCAGTATTGGGGGTCAGGGTGCAACCTTGGTAGCGATTGGCCTCTACGGGGGTGGGTTGATTTTCAC
Source organism: Desertifilum sp. SIO1I2 (assembly GCA_010672635.1). GTDB lineage: Bacteria > Cyanobacteriota > Cyanobacteriia > Cyanobacteriales > Desertifilaceae > Desertifilum. Next base: position 7,480 of record JAAHGE010000189.1, read on the forward strand.
CCGTGAGAACGGCTGAGTTGGGGGGGAGGGTAACGAGAGGTTGAGGAGAGAGGGGAATGGTTTGGTTGGCGAGTTGGACTGAAACGGTAGCGCGAGGAGGTGCGATCGCGCTAAAACAAACTTTATCCCCAGGCATTCGTGCCACATCCACCGACGGTTGCAAAGAATTTTCCGCAAATGTTACCCCCACCGGGGCCGGAGGTAAATCGGAATTGCGCGTTACCCGAATTTGCAGTTCTTGATTTTGGTGGCGCAAGGTAAAGACATTTTCCCCCAGTTGTAAGGGAAAACTCGGCGCAAAGTGACCCGCCGGACTGCGCGCTATTGGCTGACCATTAACGAAAACTTCTCCTTCTGGCGCTGCTGTGCCAATTAAAAAGATTTGGGAGGCCGTTGTTTGGTGGTTATTGGGAGGATACGCTACAAATAAAGGTTGTTGGGCCCAAGCTGGAGCTGTCATTGCGATCGATCCCACTACCGCCAGCGAGCAAAGTTTTTGAAACATCAGCCGTTACACTCAAAACCACGATGTTAAGCGTACTATGCAACACTGAACACTAAGAAGCCTGCAAGCCGTTTAAGTTTCCCCATCCCCCCATCCTCTTCATCCCCAACCCCCAACTCCCAATTCCCAACTCCCTTCTTCCTTTTTGAGGGATAATAGAAAATCCTGAAGCGCAATTGGCTTCACTGCGTCCTTAGCGTTGACTTTCTTTCCCA
>JAAHGE010000019.1 GCA_010672635.1 Desertifilum sp. SIO1I2
TCTCCCCTCATCGCGGCTATCCCAGAACCAGAACAACCACCAACCCCAGGGAAAAGACAAAAACGTCCCAAACCTCCCAAACCCCAAACCACTGTTCTCATCCCCTTCGTCAAAGAAATTGTTCCCATCGTCGATATCCCCAACCGTCGAGTAGAAGTTAACCCCCCACCGGGTTTATTAGAGTCAACCTGAGTTTAAACTCCATCTTCTATGCACTCCCCAGACTTATACGAAACTGATTTCTATAGCTGGACGCAAGCACAAGTTCAGCTACTAAAAACTCAGCAATGGGAACAACTCGACGCGCTAAACCTAATTGAAGAAATTGCAGCTTTGGGAAGAAAGGAACGCCAAGAACTCAGAAACCGCTTGGGAATTCTGTTAGGACATCTCCTCAAGTGGCAATTTCAATCTGCAAAACGTACCAATAGCTGGCTGAGTACCATTCGAGAACAACGGATTCAAATTCAGCTACTCTTACAAGACAGTCCTAGCTTAAAATCCTATCTAGACGAGGTGTTTCTAGTCGCTTACGAACTCGGTTTTGCTCTAGCAATCCGAGAAACTCAGTTAGGCGAACAAATTTTTCCTGAAGAATGTCCCTACACGCTAGAACAAGCACTGAATTCATCCTTTCTTCCAGAACCCGATACGCTCAAAGATTAAGATGAACTTCTGCTAAAGTTGAATAACAGGCTACCCCACTGAACCGCGTGACTTTAACAACTCAAAAACTGACTTTTCAACAGTACCTGACCTACTCCGATGGGACAGACAGGCGCTATGAGTTGGTCAAGGGGGAATTAGTGGCTATGGGTTTAGGGACTGGTCAACATGGAGAAATTATTGACTTTCTCTATCGGCAAATTGATACTGAAATTGGACGTACCGGGCGCGATTGGATTGTTAGACCCGTAGCCATTGGTATCCGTTCTCCCCACGCTGGACAATGGGAAACTTCCCGCATTCCCGATTTAACGGCGATTCTGGCTTCGCAGTGGCGCGACTTAAGGAAGCGCGAAGCCGTTAAAGTATGGATAAGAATTAGTTAAAACTTGCTATGATACGAAAGTAATAATTACTTAGATTACAAATATAGGCGGATCGTCAACACAATAAATTATGAAAATCACAACGCCAGCAAAGCCTTTTTTAAAGTGGGCAGGAGGCAAAAGTCAACTTTTAGCACAGATAGATGATAGTTTACCCAAGGAAATGTTAAATAGTTTCTACTAAGTTATTATCAGAAATAATTCTACGAAATCTATAGAATTTTCTTTGTTATTTAAAGCTAATTGGTTTAACCAACTACAGAGTTAAATATTTGCTCGACAGATAAGTTTAGTTCTGGAAAAGCTAACGATTGAATGCGATCGCTTTCTCTAAATTGACTAACTTGGTATTCTCCATCTATTAAGAAATAAATAGAAATTGTTGGTTTTTTAGGGCTACCAATAAGTTTACGAGCGCCTAAAGCTAGATAATCTACAATCCAATACTCAGGAATTCCTATTTCTTCATATTCTCCATATTTTTTGTAGTAATCATCGCGCCAATTTGTGCTAACTACTTCGATTACTAGAGGAATAGAAGATCCTAAAGTTACAGTAGACTCTTTTTTCCAAAAAGGCTCGTTTATCAAGTTAGGGCGATTTAGTAATAAGATATCTGGAGAATAAGCTGATTCACTTGAGACTGATTTAACTAAAGCTGTTTTCGGGATGGAATAAGGAAGACGGAGGCGAACATATTCTAAGGTTAGTTGTTCAGCTAAAAATCCGACAATATCTTCATGTTCTCCTGTTGGTTGCGGCATTTCAACAATAGCCCCATCATGTAATTCATAACGATGATTATCGGGTTTCCACTGAATAAAATCAGTGAAAGTTATTGGGTTTTGTAAGAATTGAACCATAGTTTACTCCGGTCAAATTCTGTCGATCGCGTTACTTGCTGTTGCAGCCTTTGCCCAGGGATTGGTGCTAAGTTGGTAAGCAGAAAAATCTTGCAAATATTCCTCAGTGGTGATGTCAGATATTCTTCTTCTGACTAGATTTACTAATCTTCTGCTTTTTTTCCTAATAATAGGTAGGTGGTCATTTCTCCCTTATCTTTGACAAAGATTGTGCCGCGCTTTTGGAAGAGATAGCGATCGCGCAAAAGCTCAAACGTAGTCGTTGTGAGTTGAATTGCGCCAGCAACCCCATGAGATTCCATGCGACTGGCAATATTAACCGTATCGCCCCAGAGGTCATAGGTAAACTTTTTCTGACCAATCACTCCCGCCACCACGGGGCCGGTATGAATGCCAATGCGGATGCTAAACGCCTCTCCTGTCTTAGTTTTCACGTTGCTCACTGCATCTTGCATATCTAACGCCATTTCCGCGATCGCTTCTGCATGATTCGCCTTGGGAGTCGGCAGTCCGCCAACAACCATATAAGCATCGCCAATCGTCTTAATCTTCTCCAAACCGTGCAAATCGGCCAAATTATCAAACACCGAAAACACATCATTGAGTAAATTAATCAACTCCGTTGGATCGAGTTGCGCCGCTAACTTGGTAAATCCAACAATATCAGCGAATAAAACCGTCACATTCGCAAAACTATCTGCAATCGTACTTTTACCCTGTTTGAGGCGGTCGGCGATCGCTTGCGGCAAAATATTCAATAACAGCTTCTCCGACTTTTCCTGCTCGGCTTGTAACTTTTCGAGATAAGCTTGCTCTTGGTCGCGCAGGCGCTTCTTCTCCAAACAGGCGCGAATCCGTGCTTGTAGCAAAATTGGGTTAAACGGCTTAAACAAATAATCCTCCGCACCCAACTCAATACAGCGCACCACGCTATCGAGATCGTCAAGCGCCGAAATCATCACCACCGGCAGATAGCGCAACTCCGAATCCGCCTTTAACTGCTCCAACACCTCAAACCCATCCATCTGGGGCATCATAATATCGAGCAGTACCAGATCGAACGGTTGCGATCGCAATAACTCCAACGCTTGAATCCCATTTTCCGCGATGGTGACAGTATGACCCTGACGCCGCAGCCGCCGCGCCAAAAGTTCCCGGTTGGTTTCCACATCGTCAACCACTAGCACATGTCCGCGCTCGTTGGTCATGAATTAGACTCCATCGCCAAATCAAATTTCCATCTCACGTTGTTTTTGCCCTGTGGGGTTGCACCCACTCACCCATGCCATCGGGTGTCGCAACTGCAAGCCTTGCCCTCTTCTTCTTTATCGTGACATCCTCCCACACCAAATCAGAGATTATGGTGTGGGCTTCCCAACATCACTGCTGGGCATTCCTAGTTTTTCCCGTTCGGACTTCGGCGTGAGCGCTCAGTCGAACGCTGACGCTCACGGCGGAAGCCTGACGGGGTTTTGCCTCTGACCTAGACAAAGCCTCCTCTGTCCCCGGCAGACCGACTGCATAGGCGTTTTCTCTTCCGCAGAGTCCCTGCGTACTCATCAGTTCTAAACCCCGCAACCTGATGACCTCAGATGCTGCATGATCTCTATGGGTTTCGTATCCACACTCACCACATCTGTGTACTCGCACTTGAAGGTCTTTCTTCCCCGCGTGCGTGTTGCACTTGGGACAAGTTTGCGAGGTTCCGTCTGGATTGACTCGGAGAAAGTAGATAAGATGTTTCTTGGCTACCCATTCGAGCAGATTGAGGAACTGACCAAAAGCCGCATCTAGAGTATGTTTTCTCAACATCCCCCTAGACATGGCTTTTAAGTTTAAGTCCTCAACAAATATCATCCCAATCCCATCGAGTGTACACAAATGGTTAGCCAGTTTGAACTGCCAGTCTTTACGAACGTTGGCGATGTGGTTATGGAGTCTGGCAACCCGGATACGAGCTTTTTCACGGTTCTTAGAACCCGGCTTGGTTCTGGCATACTTGCGTTGCAGTAATTCCAACTCGCGATACAAGGATGTCAGGAATCGGGGTCTAGCAATAAACTCTCTATCCGAGGTTGTCAGGAATTTCTCTAATCCTAAATCGATACCCAGTGCATCTCCATGCGGTTGAGCTTCGGGTATCGATACGTCAGACTCGATTGTCAGAACGACTTCCCACCTATCGGCTTTCCTCAATACCCGTGCTTGCTTGACGACAAACCCTTCTGGAATCGGTCGATGCAAGTTGATGGGTACCTTTCCTACTTTGGGCAAAGCAATCTGACACCCGGTAATTGGGTGAGTCTTGAACTGAGGAAACAGCATGGACTTCATTTGTCCAAACTTCTTGAAACGGGGAAAGCCAAACCCTCTATTTTGGAAATAGTTCCAAGCCTCATGCAATCTACGAATTGTAGTTTGCAGAACTTGAGAAGGCGCTTCACCCAACCAGGGGAATGCTTTCTTGGCTTTGGGAAGTGCGTTTTGTTGAGCGTAATAGGTCGGGAAGGGTTGGTCGGCTGGAATGATGTATTCACGTTCGAGCGAACAATAATCCAGACTACATTTGCGCGAGTTTACCCAATCTTTGATTTCTCGCAAGGCGTAGTTATACACCTGGCGAGAGATTTCCAGCCAATGCAGCATTGTCTGCTCTTGGGTGGTATCAGGATAAATTCGGTAGCAGTAGTTGACGATCAGAGTCATGAAGCTAATTCTAACTCGAAGACATCAGTCTACAAACCTAGATGGGTTGCTGATTTTACCGGGATTGACCGGATAAAATCAGCTTGGGGGAGGTCCATGTTGTTACTGAGCTTGTCGAAGTATCCCCCGCTGACCCAGAGCGGGTTCAGCCGGGGGACTTATCGCCTCCCCCAAACCCCCACCAAAAGTTAAAGGGGCTACCGCAACCTAGCAGGATTCCTCCGGTCTAATGGAGGCGCGTTGTAGCAATCGTTCAATTTTTGCCAGCAAACGCCCCCAGTCAATCGGTTTTGTATCGTAATCATCGCAACCCGCAGCTAGACATTTTTCGCGATCGCCTGCAATCGCATGGGCGGTCAGTGCAATAATCGGAATCGAGCGAGTTTGAGGTTCTGCTTTCAAGATTGTAGTGGCTTGCCATCCATCCATAATGGGTAAACCCATATCCATCAAAATGACATCCGGAAACTGGTTTCTTGCAGCCTCTACACCCTGCTGACCATCAAGGGCGAGAATCACCTCAAAGCCTTTACGCGTCAATCGGCGCGATAGCATATCTCGGTTCATCTCATTATCTTCGACGAGCAAAATCTTGACCATCAACCAGCCACTTCAGGGGGTCTATGTCAATTGTTACAGGCATCGGCAACCCCTTGCCAAGATTTATACCACAGATTTACAAAGGCAGAAGAAGCCGGACAACCGGATGCTAGGCTTTCCACCTCTGATAGCAAAGTGCTGTTGCGCGGTTCTTCTGCAAAGCGGCGTGCTGTAGCTTGCTTCCGCGCAGCGGTGTTAAAACCGAATAAGTTCACCTCTGTCCTAACCTTACTGAGTACAGCTATAAAGCCGCCTGACAAAAAAAGCCCTCTAGGGTTAGAGAGCTTTTGCATCCTATTTTACAGACAATTGGGGATTAACCCAGTAAAGTCTTGGCTCTAGCGACCACGTTATCTACGGTGTAGCCAAATTTCTCCAGGACAACCGGGCCGGGTGCAGATGCGCCAAAGCGTTCAATGCTAATCATGTCGCCTTCGCTACCCATGTAACGGCACCAGCCAAAGCTAGAAGCCGCTTCTACGACTAGGCGTTTAGTTGCCGTTTTCGGCAGTACAGACTCGCGATAGCTAGCATCTTGCTCTTCAAACAGTTCCCAACAGGGCATGGAAACCACGCGCACCTTGCGGCCTTCGTTGCGGAGTTGCTCGGCTGCTTGGACGCACAGTTGCGTTTCTCCACCCGTCCCGATCAAAATCAGGTCGGGAGTGCCATCGCTATCCGAGAGGATGTAAGCGCCTTTTGCCACGTTATCGATCGTGCTTCCGGCTAAGTTGGGCAAGCTTTGACGCGACAGGGCCAACAGAGTCGGACGATGGCGATTTTCAATGGCAATCTTGTAAGCGCCGGAGGTTTCATTACCATCCGCCGGACGAATCACCAGCAGGTTAGGAATGGCCCGTAAAGAGGCGATCGTTTCAATCGGTTGGTGGGTGGGGCCATCTTCGCCGAGGGCAACTGAATCGTGAGTCATCACGTAGATTACGCCTGCTTCTGATAACGCAGACAGGCGAATGGCTGCGCGCATGTAGTCCGCAAAAACCAGGAAGGTAGCGCAGTAGGGAATGACACCGCCATGCAGGGCCATGCCGTTGGCGATCGCCCCCATTCCATGCTCGCGCACGCCAAAGCGCAGGTTGCGGTTTTCGTAGTGACCTTTTTGGAAGTCGCCCGACGATTTCAACAACGTCATGTTGGAGGGAGCCAAGTCGGCCGAACCGCCAATTAACTCAGGAATCACGCCAGCTAGGGCATTTAAGCACTTACCGGAGTGGTTGCGAGTGGCATCGCCCTTTTCTTCGGGGGTGTAGGAAGGCAGCGCTTTTGCCCAACCTTCGGGTAACTCGCCGCTCATCCAGCGCTTGAGTTCGGCAGCTTCATCGCCATACTCTGCTTCGTAGGTGACAAAGGTTTTGTTCCACTCTTCTTCGAGTTGAGCGCCGCGTTCTACGGCTTTGCGGTAATGATCGAGGGCATCTTGAGGAATGACAAACGGTTCGTGTTCCCAGCCTAAGAAATCGCGAGTGGCTTGGACTTCGGTCGAACCTAACGCGGCCCCGTGAACGCCGTGGGTGTCGCGCTTGTTGGGAGAGCCATACCCAATAATGGTACGGACTTTAATTAACGAAGGCTTATCGGTGACGGACTTGGCTTCTTCAATTGCCTTGTGAACCGCATCGAGGCTGGTATCTTCGTCCAGGTTGGGGTTATCAACGGTAATCACGTGCCAGCCGTAAGCTTCAAAGCGCTTGCCGACATCTTCGCTGAAGGACAAGTCGGTGTGACCGTCAATCGAAATATGGTTGTCATCATACAGGGCAATCAGTTTGCCGAGTCCAAGGTGGCCGGCGAGCGAGCAGGCTTCGCCAGAGACGCCTTCCATATTGCAACCATCACCCAGAATCACGTAGGTGTAGTGGTCGATAATTTTACGATCGGGCTTATTGAATTTAGCAGCCAGGTGAGCTTCCGCCATTGCGATCCCAACGGCGTTGGCAATGCCTTGTCCGAGGGGGCCTGTGGTAACTTCAACGCCTGCGGTCATGAAGTTTTCGGGATGACCGGGGGTTTTAGATTCCCATTGCCGGAATTGTTTGAGGTCGTCGATGGTGACGCTATCGTAGCCCGTTAAGTACAATAGGGCGTATTGCAGCATACAGCCATGTCCGGCGGACAGGATAAAGCGATCGCGGTTGAACCATTTGGGGTTTTTGGGGTTGTGCCGCAAAAAGCGATCCCAAAGGACAAATGCCATCGGCGCAGCACCCATCGGTAAGCCGGGATGTCCAGATTTCGCCTTTTCGACTGCATCGATTGCTAAAAAGCGGATCGAGTTAATACAAAGTTGTTCGAGGGATTGGGTTGCAACGGCCATAATCTCTTGGTTGTAATGACAATCTGCGTGTAAACCGGGAGTGGAACTCAAACCGTTTTTGAGATGGGAATCGGCTATAGCTTTATGTTCCCATTACCCGGATTGATGAGCAAGTTGACTCCGGCGCGGAAAGAGCAAGGATGAATGCGATCGCTTGCTTAGGCGTATTTTTTGAAAACGAGCGTGACATTGTGGCCGCCAAAACCAAACGAATTGGATAATGCAACATTCAAGGTTGATGAGCGACTGTGATTGGCCACGTAGTCTAAATCGCACTCTGGATCGGGATGGGTTAGGTTGATGGTGGGGGGAATTTGGTCGTTGGCGATCGCCATTGCGGTGGCCACGGCTTCAATTCCGCCCGATCCGCCTAATAAGTGACCCGTCATGGATTTGGTGGAACTGACGGCAACGCGTTGAGCGCTTTCTCCCAATACGCTTTTAATAGCCGCCGTTTCGGTTTTATCGTTGGCCGGCGTACTCGTCCCGTGAGCGTTGATATAGTCGATGCGATCGGGGGAAATTCCAGCATCTTTGAGCGCGAGTTGCATGGCTCTGGCTGCGCCTGCACCACCCGGTACGGGGGCGGTCATGTGGTAGGCATCGCAGGTCATCCCGTAACCGACGATTTCCGCATAGATCCGGGCGTTGCGGCTGAGGGCATGTTCGAGTTCTTCAATCAGAAGAATTCCCGCCCCTTCGCCCATGACAAAGCCATCGCGATCGCGATCGAACGGCCGACAAGCTGACTCTGGCGACTCATTGCGCGTTGACAGGGCGCGGGCGGCGGCAAATCCGGCCACCGATAGCGGGGTGACGGCTGCTTCGGTGCCCCCACAAATCATGGCTTGGGCATAGCCGTTTTGCACCAGACGGAAGGCATCTCCCACCGCATTAGAACCTGCCGCACAAGCGGTGACTGTACAGGAGTTGGGACCTTTAGCGCCCGTGTGGATTGCCGTCAGACCGGCGGCCATATTGGCAATCATCATCGGAATCATGAACGGACTGCAACGATCGGGCCCGCGAGTTAAGTAAACTTCTTGCTGGTCTTCGAGTACCTTTAAACCGCCAATTCCGGTACCGATAATGATGCCGACTTGTTCTGCATTCAAATCGTTGATGGCAAATTCAGCATCGGCTAGCGCTTGCTTGCTCGCGGCGATCGCAAACTGGGCAAAGCGATCCATGCGCTTGGCATCTTTGCGATCGAGGTAGTCGTGGGGGTCAAATCCTTTGACCTCGCCTGCAATGCGACAGTCATGGCGAGCAGCATCAAACAGCGTAATCGGCCCAATGCCATTGCGTCCGCCGATTAGGCCTTGCCAATACTCAGCGAGATTATTTCCGATTGGAGTAATCGCGCCAAGTCCAGTCACTACAACGCGTTTTTTTTCCAAATTAGTCATCAGTTATGGGTCACATGGGTGATGAACGCGATCGATCGGTGGTTCTCCTGCCATTGGCTGCGAACCTATCGGAGGTCTTGAAGGCAGAAATCGCACCCTCAAAGGACAACCGAACCCGATCTTAAATTAAGCAGCCGCTTCAGAGTTTTGCTGAATAAATTCAACGGCTTGTCCAACCGTGGCGATCTTTTCAGCAGCTTCGTCAGGAATTTCGATATCAAATTCTTCTTCTAAAGCCATCACTAGCTCAACGGTATCGAGGGAGTCTGCGCCGAGGTCGTTAGCAAAGTTAGACTCAGGTTTAACCTCCTCAACTTCTACTCCGAGTTGTTCGGATACAATCTTTTTGACTTTTTGGAAAATTTCGTCTTGGCTCATAAAAACCTCTTGGAAGCTTGAACATCACGGTGAAACCCCCCGTGCAGGAAATCCAGTTCTAGCGAGTTCCCTCGCCAGAATCGCCGTTCGCCTGGTGGGATGCTGAAGCAACTCGACCGGTTTTAGCGGTCGTTGGAGATAGATTGCCTAGACGGGTAAGTCCTTGGCTTTTTGTCTACCTCATGGCTCAAAGCGTACCGACTCAGGGATACAATTCTAAGCATTTTTTAATCTTATCGGAAAGGGCGATCGCAAATACAGTTTTGCTTTCACTTCAGCCCGAACAATAGCGCCATCTTCCCCAACCGATCGCCCGGAGCAGCCATAATTAAGGAAGAACTCATTTGCTTTTCCATGATGCCTGCTGAGACTCTTCGCTATGCTTATTTTCCCGGTTGCGTTGCCCAAGGAGCCTGCCGCGAACTTTACCAATCTACAGCCGCTTTAGCTGAAGCCCTACAGATTGAATTGGTGGAGTTAAAAAAAGCCTCTTGTTGCGGTTCGGGAACGTTTAAGGAAGATTCGCAACTCCTAGAAGATACCGTCAATGCCCGCAATATTGCCTTAGCAGAACAACTTCAACTACCCCTCCTCACCCATTGCAGTACCTGCCAGGGGGTCATTGGTCGAGTGGACGAACGCCTCAAGGAGGCCCAACACAACGATCCGGACTATCTCAACCAGGTGAATGGTTTATTGACGCAACAGGGATGTTTGCCCTATCAAGGGAACGGTGAGGTCAAGCATTTGCTATGGGCGCTCGTCGGGGATTATGGTTTAGAGGCAATCCAGGCGAAGGTGAAGCGTTCCCTATCGGGTTTGAAGTGTGCGGCGTTTTACGGGTGCTATTTGCTGCGAACGCAGCGGCATTTACCCTACGATGACCCCTACCAGCCAGAATCGATGGAAAATCTCTTCCGGGCGGTGGGTGCTACCCCTATTTATTATCGCGGTCGTACCCAATGTTGCGGTTGGCCGCTGTCTAGTTATGCGACGACTCAGGCCTTTCAAATGGCGGGGACTCATCTTCAAGAAGCCTTAGCCGCCGGGGCCGATTGTTTGGTAACGCCCTGTCCGCTGTGTCACTTAAACTTAGATTCGCGTCAGCCGGAAGTGGAAGGAGTTATCTCTCAGCGTTTAGGCTTACCTGTTTTGCATTTATCGCAGTTGGTGGCGCTGGCTTTGGGGATCGATCCCCAGCGTTTGGGGTTAGATCGTCATATTGTTTCTACCGCGTCGGTATTGCGTAAGCTAGGATTTTGATCTCTCAGTAAGGGGACTCTGGAATCCTGAGTTGCCATAAATTCGGTAAATTGCTCGACGAGTTGGGGGTTGCGCCAGCCGGCGAGGGCTTCAGAGGCGATCGCTTCTAGGGCCTCGCAATGGGAGTAGGCTGGACGATGGGGGCGATCGCTCGTTAGGGCGTCGTAGATATCGACGATTTGGAAAACTTGGGCTAAGTAGGGAATGCGATCGCCTCTAAGTTGGTCGGGATACCCCGATCCATCCCAGCGTTCGTGGTGCGATCGCACGATCGGTGTCACCCCCTGGAGGATGTGAAGGGGTTCGCAAATTTTCACCCCAATCGTCACATGCTGCTGCATCAGCAACCATTCGTCCGGCGTCAGGCGTTCTGCTTTTAAGAGGATGCGATCGGGGATGCCAATTTTGCCAATATCATGCAGGTAAGCGCCCCAGAGTAAATCGCGATTTTCTACGGCTGTTAAACCCAGGAAATTGCCAAACGCTTGCGTCAGATGCGCGAGGCGATCGCTATGATAAGCTGGACGCACTTCTCGATTTTCAACGGTTTGAGCAATGGATAACAACACGCGTTCCATGCTCTCAATATCTTCATTCAAGCGTTTTTGATGGACTAAAGAGCGAACGCGGGCAGCTAATTCGAGTTGGTCAAAGGGTTTGGTAATAAAGTCACTTCCCCCTACTTCTAAACCGCGTATGCGAGAGCGGCGATCGCACAAAGCTGTAATAAAAATTACAGGAATTTGTCGCGTCCTTTGCTCTTGCTTGAGTCGGCAACAAACTTCAAAGCCATCCATTTCTGGCATCATCACATCCAGCAAAATTAAATCGGGATAATGCTGGCGGACGCATTCGAGCGCTGAAATCCCATTGTCTGCTTCAATGACTTCATACCCTTCAACTGAGAGAAGAGCAACAACGGTCAGCCGACTTGAAGCATAATCGTCTACGACCAAGATTTTGGGACGCTTTGTATCAAGATTCACTAGAATTCTCTCAGTAGTTCGAGAAAAGGCTTATCAAACGCTGGATCGACTGGTCGCGATTGCGAACAGGATTGACTACTCTGCTGGCTAAAGCCACGGAAATTCTTGGTTCACGTCCGCCAACTTGTCCGAGCCAGTTACCTGATTCAGATAGAGGTCGTTGTCTGTTTAAAAGTCCCCTGGAAGGGGGAAGCTTTAGACCATTATTTTCGGCAACAAGCAACTTGAAGAGCTGACAGGGCAAAATTAGTTGTCTTTCTCAGCATAAAACGAATTGCCGGGGTTCTTGTAAGATTTGGGTGAAGATGTTTTGCCAGAACATCTCTACTACATTGGGGAATAATACAACTTCACCTGCGGGCAGATTGATGCTGCCGCAGGTGAGTTAGCGTTTAATGGAGTTGAAGCTCTAAAGCTCTGTTGCTTCAGGTCGAGTGAGAAAGGGAGACAGATAGGCGACTAAAAAGCCGAGTAGAAAGCCGATGACGTTGCGAAATAAGGGAAGCCATTCAGTCGTCCGAGCAACGACAGGTCCGACTCCAAAGGCAATAAATAAGATACCCCAGAGCGGCGAAAAGATTAAAGCCCATTGCCAAGCAAACAGTTGTCCGGGTTTGCGCGGTTGAGCCGCAAAGCCACAAACTACCCCTCCGATTAGGGAGGTGATTAAAGTGAGAATCCACTGTTCCCTAGGAAGTCCGGGAACCACTTGACACCCGCCCTGGCGCAAGCAAGTTTTAACGGATTCTAGCGATTGCAAGATCGATTGATCTTCGCCGTTTTCTCGGACAAAGAATTGATTGCCATAGCGCGTTTGTAACTCGATCCAAAAGGTTCGAGGTAGAAGCGCATAAACATCATCCCCAACGTTGAAGTTGAGTAAGTTACCGCCTCGCGAATCGGCTACTAATAAGACACTTTTATCATCTAATCCCCAAAAGTCTTTGACCGCACGACCGGGAGTGCGATCGAATTGCGTTAAAACTCTGAGTTTCCACCCTGTTTCGCTTTCAAAGTTGCTTAAATCTTCAGCGAGTCGATCTTCTTGAATGTCAGTTAGCGCTCTGCCAAGGTCGATAATCGGCGTGGGGGTATCGGGCAACAATTCCGGGTTATCAACTGCTTGGGCGCTCTGAGGAGCGATCGCCCAGACCGATACGGTCACAAGAAGAGCGATCGCGCAGACGAACAATCTTTGAAAAAACAGCTTGGGCATGGGTGACTCTATCAGGACTTTCACAAGGCAATTCTGAGGAACGGTCTAAGAATTCAAAAAATAATTAATTAAACTTTACACTTATTTACCTTATTTTAATCTTAAAGAAGAGGTCCCCCTGTCGTCAATCATCAAGCGGAGGAGTTACAAACGACAGGGGATCGTCACCTACTTAGCTCAGAAAGTCTTCGCGGCGTAGCGTACTAGACTGGACATTTTTCAGAATCGCGATCGCTTCTCCAGTGCTGGCTAATCGAATTACGGTATCGCGATCGCGCTGAGTAAACTGTAGCTGTTCAAACGGCAAAGCGCCTTCCACCAGACTGAGGCGATCCTCCCCTTGGGTAAAGTCCAGAAGGGTATCCACCCCGCGTCCGGCTTCGAGGACAAACAGATCGCGTCCGCTACCGCCAATGAGGGTATCCTCGCCTAAATCCCCGCGCAGGACATCATCGCCATCGCCCCCGTAGAGGGTATCATTATCTTTCCCCCCGCGTAGGGTATCGTTCCCCGACCCGCCACACAGGAAGTCCTTGCCTTGATTGCCAAACAGCAAATTGTTGCCATTGCCTCCATACAGATAATCTTGTTCGCCAGCATCGCCGATGGGTTGCGGACTGCCATTCCCGCCATACAGGGTATCGTCGCCATCGCCCCCGCACAGGGTATCATTGCCTTGGTTGCCAAACAGCAGATCGTTACCGCGATCGCCCAATAGCCAATCGTTATCCTTACCTCCGGATACCGTATCGTTACCTTTCCCGCCCCAGACGGTATCATTGCCCTGATTGCCATAGATGAGATCGTCGCCTTGGTTGCCAAACAGTAAATCGCGTTCAATGGTATCCCCAACGGGAACGGGACTGCCAAAACCGCCAAACAAAGTATCGTTACCTTGCTGACCCAAAATCAGGTCGTTGCCGCGCCGTGCAAGGGGGATGGGAATGCCAAATATCAAATCAGACCCCAGAGTGCCTATTTGCAGGTTATCGACTTCAGAAAGCGCCTCTGGGAAGGTAATAGTGAGTTGGGGACAACCGCATTCTGGCGACTGGCTGGGGGGAAGCGGTTGAGGGGTAGGTGTTGGGGTAGGGGTAGGGGGAATTGCCAGAAGCGCGATCGCAAATAGATCGCTAACCGTCCCTCCCCGACCATCATTAACCGTAATTGTGACATTAAACGTAGTTCCTGCCGCAGCAATGGGCGTTCCTGATATCATCCCCGTATCGGGATCGAGCGTTAAACCTTCAGGTAAGCCTTGGGCCGCATAGGTTAGAGTATCTCCATCTGCATCTGTAAAATTACCGCTAATATCCAGGCTAAAGGACTGGTTAAGGTTCGCCGTTTGGTCAGCAATTGGTAAAACTAAGCTAGGCGGAGTATTCGCCGCAACGGGGTTGACGGTTAAGCTAACGGTGACAATATTGGAGTCATTTGTGCCATCATTCGCCAAATAGGTGAAACTATCGGTTCCGCTAAAGTCTGGGTTTGGCGTGTAGATAAACGCCCCATCTGGGTTGAAAGCGAGCGTCCCATTGGTCGGATTTGAGATTAAAATAGCACTCAGCCGATCGTTTTCCGGGTCGGTGTCGTTGCTGAGAACGCCATCTGCAACCTCAACTGTTAGAACTGTATTTTGCTCCAGCGTATACTCATTATCCCTAGCAACAGGTGGCTGGTTAACGCTATCGACGGTAAGGGTAACGGTGGCAAGGTTACTATTGAGCGAACCATCATTGGCACGATAGGTAAAACTATCAGTTCCGCTAAAATTAGGATTGGGCGTATAGCTAAATGACCCATTGGCATTAAGGGTTAAGCTACCGTTGGCGGGTGCAGTATTGAGGATAGCACTAAGCACAGCGCTTTCCGGGTCAGTATCATTAGACAAGACTCCAGTCGCTTCGGGGATAGTCAGAATGGAGTTGGTGTTAACCCTGTAGCTGTTATCGTTAGCGACGGGTGGCTGGTTAAAGCGAACGATGAACGTTCCTAATGTTGCAGGTGCAGCCGGATTTCCAGTAGTATCAGTAACCTGATTAGCTAGAAGCTCTAGGGTATAGGTTCCGCTATCAGCCGCATCCCAAGCACCTCCGGGTGGGGTAATTTGGTAAGTGGCGCTAATGGGGGTATTGTTACCTGGAAATGGGGGTGAAACCAGAGTTGCGAGTTGGGTAAAACCATTCGGCCCGGTGACGCGAATATCGTTATTATCTAAGGTACGAGTTGCGATCGCGCGGTTATCGGCATATTCCGCTGTAAAGCTATAACTCGTTCCCCCTGGGGTGGTAACGTTTGCGGCGGGGGTGGGTAGAGTAGCTGTGGGAGGCGTGTTATCGGTTGCGCCAGGGGAACCTATATCTAAACCGCTATTTCCACCCGCAAAGGTACTTTCGTAGGCGGTACCCGTTGGGGTGACAGCACCGATCGCGCTTAATGCCCAATTTGCGCCTACACTGTTATCAGCGGTTAAGTTTGTTAGGTAAATAGAGGCTCTGTTGTTATTGGTTTTGCCTGGAAAACCTGCAAGAGTGTAATCAACTTGGTTGATAGCCGGTTGAAAGCCTGCTCTACGGCTATAAATACTATTCCATATCCCAATGCGATCGCCATCATTGCCCAGTTGCGACCAATTGCTAACGGGGATTAAATTCAGTCCGGGTCCCCAAGCGGCAGTAAAGTCTGCGGCACTTAATACTGCATTATACAGAATGCCTGTCTGTTGGGGTGCGATCGCGCCTCCTGCCATATTCGCCGCAGCCGGGGGTGCGTTATCATCATCATCCAAGACAAACCCAGCTAAATTTACCGGTGTTGTCCCCGCATTATAGACTTCTACCCATTCCCAAGCGGGTTCTGGACTACGCGGATCGAACATCACTTCTGAGATAATTAATTCAGGTAGCGGCGTTCGATCTTCAATCGCACCAATATCAACAAATTCGCCAAAAGGTCGAGTTAAACCCAATTTATCGGTTGTAGGTGCTACCGCATTATTTCCGGTATTAATTGCAGGACTTCCGGGAACTAAAGCATGGCTTAAAGGAGAACCCGCAGGCGCACCATTTAGCGCCAGATTAGGGTTAAGAACTTGGTTGATATTCGTAACACCTAGCGAAGCAAAACTTAGATCGTTACCTGCAACATTAAAGCCTGTACTTCCGGTTAAATTGCCAATCAAGTTATGGTTATTTCCCGTAAAGGTACCGGAAACATCCGGATGAACAGTTGCGCCTCCATTGTCGAAATTTCCGGCAATAATGGTATTGCGAATATTAAATGTTCCGGTAGCGGCAAAAATTCCACCCCCATTTCCGGTTAAAACCCGATTGCCCGTTAAGGTAGAATTGGTGAGTATTAAATTATTGGGAAAGCCATAAATTCCACCTCCATTCTCCGTTGCTTCATTTCCAGAAAAGGTAGTATTAAAAACCTCAGTAGTAGCATTTGTACTATTAATATTTAACCCGCCGCCATGTTCGCTGGCTTGGTTATTGGCTAGCGTACTATTGCTAATAGTCGCGTTGCCTTGTCCGGTTTGAATGCCGCCTCCAAATCTCGCTCTATTATCAGTAATGCTACTTTTAGTTAAAGTCAGTTGACCATTACTGAAGTTAGAAATTCCGCCTCCCTCTCCTCCTGTGGCACGGTTATCAACGATTTGGCTATTTTGGATATTGAGGATTCCTAAGTTTCTGATTCCACCCCCATTGTTGGCACGATTACCATTATTCAAAGTCCCAATTTGGCTGTTGTTGATACTTGTTTGACTTCCCGCAGCATTATAAATTGCTCCTCCATTACCTGCTTGGTTGTTGGAGAAAGTCCCCGCAAAAATATCAATACTTCCTTGCAAGCCATTCCAAATCGCCCCTCCATCTCCAGGAGTAACATTATCGCTGAAGCGAGTTTGATTAACTGAGATTATCCCATTTTGATTAAAGATACCTCCGCCGTTCACTGGAGACGTATTGTTGGCAATTAAGCTATTATTTAATTCAACCCTTCCCCCTTGGTTGTTCAATCCTCCGCCATCTCCAAAAGTAGAAATGCGATTTTTCTGAAGCTTGCTATTATTTAAGATTAAAGTGCCGCTAGCATTATTATGAATCCCCCCACCGCCCAAACCAGCAGCACTATCCCGGATTGTGCTATTGATTAAAGTTAAATTGCCTGAATTATTAATTGCACCGCCAAATCCAGCCGCAATATTACCGTTAGCTAGGGTTAAATCTCGAAGGGTGACAGTAGAATTATTCCCAATATTGAAAATCTGGGTTGCATTATTCCCGCTAATGATGAGATTGTCTTCGCCTAAACCATTAATTTGGAGATTGCTGGTAATATTAATGGAGCTAGTGAGGGTCAGGGTATAAGGTGCAATACCGGGAATCTCAAAAATAATCGTATCGTTCCCTGTACCCGTGTCGCCTAAGTCGGTTGTTGTATCGCTATTGGCTGCAAGGATAGCTTCGCGGAGGGTGACTAACCCATCGTTGGGAGTTGTATTGTCGAGAAGGCTATTCACGCGAAGGGTAGCCAAAACGGAAGTATAAGCTTCTAGTACGCCAATTTGGAAAGCGAGGGGAGATTCGATGACACCTGTGGCGAATTCTAAGTCCCAGTCTCCCCCTAAAGTGCGATCGCCTGTTAAATTATCAGAAGCTGCAATATCCGCACCCGTAAGATCGGCGAGTTGTTCGACAAAGGCAACTCCGGTACTATCGCTGGCGACTTCGCAACCGTAGAGCAGAATATCGCCATTATCCCAGAGCGATCGCCCCCACTGTTGCAGTTGCTCTGTATAGGTGCCAAGATTGTCTAAACTCAGATGAGTATTGCCCAGTTGCAGCTTTCCGGGTTCGCCGTGGGAGAGAATATGAAGGCTGGCAATCGCCTCTCGGTCTGCTAAAGTTTGGGTAATTTGGTCAATCCCATCCCGATGAGGGTCAAGAACGAGGGTTTCTGTACCCGGCAAGACCCCTGTTAACAGCATTTGGTAGTTTTGAACGCTGGGGTCGATAATCAGGATTGAAGGGAAGCTAGCCGCCGCTGAGTGAGGGGGAGTGGGGTTGAGTCCGTAGGGGAACTCCTGAAGCAACGGTTCTGGGGAATGGGGGAAAGCGCGAGGGGTAAAACTACTGCTGAGAGCAATCAACTCAGAGTCAAACATCTTCAATCCTTATGGTATAAATGGCAGACGCTATGTTTGCACCTCTGATGCGGGGTTGCACTCAAACCCGGCTAGAGGATACGAACTCGAAACTGCTCATTTCGGATGATTTTGAAGTTTGCAGAGAAAATTTGCCCTAATTTTCAGCTTTCTATCCCTAGAAATCAACGCCACGCTTTAAGTCTACGCCTTTCTCAGCATAGTGTTTGTGACAAACCATTTCCGAGTGAATGTTCGCCAAATCGAAATAGGGAGGGGTTTTGAGGCAGCGGCCTGTAATAATGACTTCGGTGTCTTTGGGTTTGCGAAGCAAGGCTTCGACGATGGGTTGAGGGTCTAGTAGTTCTAGGTCTACCGTTGGGTTAAGTTCGTCTAGAATAATTGTCTTATACATCCCAGAAGCGATCGCCGCTCTGGCAATTTCCCAACCGCGTTCGGCTTCTACATAGTCAATTTCCTGCTGTTGTCCCCGCCAAACAATGGCATCTCGCCCGCAACGTTGGTGATCGACTAGGTTAGGATAGCTTTGACGCAAGGCTGCGATCGCGGCATCTTCGGTATAGCCCGAACCGCCTTTAAGCCATTGTAAAATTAATACGCGATGAGATTTATCTTGGGCAATTCCTTTCCCCAAGGCTTGCAAGGCTTTCCCCAAGGCGCTAGTAGACTTGCCTTTCCCTGCACCGGTATAGATTTCAATCCCTTCTATGCCCCGTTCTTGGGGTAAGCTGTGAAAATGGGGTTTCATTTCCGAATGCAAATCGGCAATGTCGAGTAAGGGTTGCGGCGCGCCGCGTCCGGTGGCGATAATTTCTAGGTGTTCGGGTTTGCGTCGCAGGGTTTTTACGACTTCTTCAACCTCAAGCAAACCTAGGTCTAAAACGGGGTTAAGTTCGTCTAAAACAACGACGGAATACAAGCCAGATGCGATCGCACCTTTGGCCACATCCCATCCCCGCAAGGCTTCTGCACGGTCGAAACGAGTAATCTCTTCTGAGCCAAAAAACTCAGACCTCCCAGTTCGCACCTGATCGATCAGATGGGGAAAGGCCGCTTGCAGGGCCTCAATGGCGGCATCCTCATCATACATCCGTCCGGGACCTTTGAGGAAGCGCAGCAGCAAGACTCGGCTTTCAAATAAGGACTGGATGCCTAAGCCAATGGAACGCAAGACAACCCCTAAAGCTGCTTGCGATTTTCCTTTTCCGGCTCCATCATAGACGTGAATTTGTCCAATGATTCGCTCTGAGCGTAGGTTTGCCGTGCGGATGCCGATGCCGTTTCTAGTCATAATCTGCGATCGCTAAGTGCTTGCCCGATGTTAAGCAATCTTTACAATACCACTGCGACAAGATTGAAGCAGTCCCAATTTTAGCGAAGTTAGCGACAATAGGAAACAGCCGAGTTGACGTGCAGATTGGCGTGATTGGGCCAAGTTGGAGGGGTATGCGTACAATTTTATTACCCTTACGGGCGGTTGTCTTTCAGTTACTCTTGATTGTAGTGGCGATCGCGATTGAGTCGTTTCTATTTCACGTCCGTTTTGGCTATGGACGTAAAACCTGCGTTGAGTATGCTGCTTTGACCAATCTAACCGCAGTCATTCTCGGCTGGTTAACCTTCTTTTACGTGGAGTTGGTTCTACCCATTCATCTAGAAGATGAACTGATGGGGTTTATCTTTTTTGGACAGTGGACTTCGGCATCTCTATTTTGGCTGACTTTGATTGGCATTATGATTTTCTTTAGTTCTTTAGCTGTCAAGATTAAAACCTTTGAAATGATTGAGGCGATTCAAAAATATAAAATAGAACGCTTTATTCCCGAAGTCAGAAAAAATAATGAGTTTCAAAAGAAAGTCAAAAATTTTCAATCGACTGGTATTAAATCTTTTATTCTTTTACAAGCTCATTCTGTCAGCCATGTCGCCATCTTATTAATCCTTGCTGCTCATTTACTTAAAAACAGATTGTAGAGCCAATGCGCGAACTCTTTGCCTTGCTCAAGTTTGTCTATATTATCCTATTGCCGAAGAAGTTTCTCTCTTGGCAAACGTGCCTTTTAACCTGTATTTTACTTTGGCTATTGGCGCTTTCCCAAACCGATACTCAACGCGATATTTTAGCTAGTCTAGGTTTTCTGTCTCTGATTGCAGGGTTGTGGTTTTTTCTGCAAGAAAGACCCTTTCGCATTTTTGGATTTTCCTTGGGAAACTGGATACTCAGTTTGTTCTTAGCCGTTTTTATTGCTGCCAGCCTTTGGGGAGAAGTGAGTTACATTCCGTGGGTAATTTCGCCGCTGATTGCTGCCCTAATTGCAATTGTACCAGAATTGATCAATTCTAACTTTAAATTAAAATTACCCGATCCGCACGCTCGCGCCAGAATATTAATTTTGCTTTTATCCCACATTCTTTTAAGCTGTTGGATACAATTTCATTTTACAATTAACTATTGGCTGTCAACTCAGCCCGATCTGGTTCGCCAAGATTTTAGCAATAGCGTGTTTGTTGTCAAGATTCAATATTAAGTCTATGAATGGCATTCAATTGAGCAGCTAAACCTCGAAGCTTTAGCAAACCTCCTCTCAAGTCTGTGCAAATCTTCTTAACTCCCCTAAACTAGCTTCTAGGAGTTTCATCCATGAATCTCGGTCGGATTGGTATTGTAGCTCAAAATGTATTTTGGGAAGTCATCCGCGATCGCATTCTCTACCTCATTGGCTTTTATGCCCTGTTTTTGTTAGGTTCAGTTCGCCTTATTCCCGAAGTCGCTAGCACCACCTCTGACAAAATGCTACTCGACTTTGGGTTAGCTGGAATGAGTATTTTAGGCTTAATTGTCGCCGTCTTTGTCGGTGCGGGATTAATTAACAGAGAAATTGACAAGCGTACCATTTACGTCTTGATTTCCAAACCCATGAGCCAATCGGAATTCATTCTTGGCAAACATTTAGGAATCACCGCCGTCATCAGCGTCTTAATTGCCGCCATGACCGCTATTTATCTCGCCATTTTAACCTTAAGTCAAATCCCCTATCCTTCCCTAGAAAGCCTGCTAATTGCTGCCGTTTTCATGGTATTTGAACTTTCCCTAGTGGCAGCAGTTGCAATTTTATTCGGAGTTTTTCTCAGTACCATTTTAGCCACCCTAATCGCCTTTGGCGTCTACTTCATGGGACACCTCAGCCCCGATATGATGCGACTCAACCAACTGGTAGATAATCCCGGTTTTCAGCGAATCACCACCCTCATTTACCTCATTTTCCCCGACTTATCCAAACTGGACTTAAAAAACGTTGCCGTCTATGGCTTAGGGGCGCTTCCCGAACCGCAAACCCTCGCCCTCAACCTCAGTTATGGCGTTGTTTACATTATCTTGTTACTGGCGATCGCCATCGCTATCTTCTCCGTGCGGGAATTCTAAGATGGATACAGTGACCTTAAACGACTAGCATGACGATCGCAGAGAAACTCACTCAACTTCACACCCTATTTGCCCAAATGGATCGGGCGCTGATCGCCTATTCGGGCGGAATTGACAGCACCCTGGTAGTCAAAATCGCTTACGATGTACTTGGCGATCGCGCCTTAGCTGTCACCGCCGAGTCTCCCTCCCTGCTACCGGAAGACTTAGAAGACGCCCGCATTCAAGCCGCAGCCATTGGCGTTCCCCATCAAATCGTCCAAACCCGCGAAATTGAAAATCCGAACTACACCAGCAACCCCGTCAACCGCTGCTACTTTTGCAAAAGCGAATTGCACGATACCCTCAAACCCCTCGCCCTGCAACTCGGCTATCCTTACGTCGTAGATGGGGTAAACGCTGACGATCTTAGCGACTATCGCCCCGGCATTCAAGCTGCCAAAGAACGCGGGGCGCGATCGCCCCTCGCTGAAGTCGGCGTTACCAAAGCCGAAGTCCGGGAAATTTCCAAATTTCTCGACTTACCCTGGTGGGATAAACCCGCCCAACCCTGTCTGAGTTCTCGCTTTCCCTACGGCGAAGAGATTACCATCGCTAAACTCCAGCGCGTTGGACGAGCAGAACGCTATCTTAGACAACAAGGCTTAAAACAGATCCGCGTGCGATCGGTGGGCGAAACCGCCCAAATTGAACTCCCCCCCGAACAAATCCAAGAATTTGTTCTCACCACTGATTTACCGACGCTGGTGGATGCGTTTCGCCACTTCGGTTTTCTCTATGTCACTCTGGATTTAGAAGGCTATGTTAGTGGCAAACTCAACCGCGTCCTTGCTGCAACGACGGCTTCTGTGGTAGCCCCTTTATAGCTTCCCTTTGTCGCCTGTTTCCTCCCGCTTCACGTTTCGCCCTAAAAGATGAAACTACTACTTGTAGAGGACGATGAATCGCTGGCGAACATTCTCCTAGAGGCACTGGTTGCCCATCACTATACGGTGAATGCGGCAATGGATGGCTTAACCGCTTGGAACCTCGTCCAAGCCGATCGCTACGATCTGCTATTGCTGGATATTATGGTTCCTAAGCTGGATGGAATTAGCCTCTGTCGCCAAATTCGGACTGCGGGCTATCAAATGCCGATCTTGCTGCTAACGGCTAAAGATAGCAGTAGCGATCGCGTTTTAGGCTTAGAAGCCGGGGCTGATGATTATGTCGTCAAACCTTTTGCGCTGCAAGAGTTAATCGCCCGCATCCGGGCATTATTACGGCGATCGAAAGTGACGGTTTCAGCAATTCTTAATTGGGATTCTTTGTTGCTGAACTCGGAAACTGGAGAAGTGACTTACCAAGAAAAACTCCTCCACCTGACGCCGAAAGAGTACCATCTGTTGGAAGTATTTTTGCAAAATCCCCAGCGGATTTTTAGTCGCAGCGCCTTATTAGATCGAATTTGGGCGGTGGGGGAATCTCCGGGAGAGGAAGCGGTGACAACCCAAATTAAAGGGTTGCGTCAAAAACTCAAAGCCGCAGGCATTCAAGCCGAAGTGATTGAAACCGTGTATGGCATGGGGTATCGCCTGAAAAGTGCCCCTTCGGAAAAGCCGCAGCCCGAAAAACCGAAAAAACAGCAGGTAGAAGCCAAACTCCAGACGATTATGGCGCAGATGTGGGAACCCCTGCAAAAGAGTTTACCGGCTAAACTGGCGGTGATTGAAGCGGCGATCGCGGCGATTGCTGAGGGTTCGCTGCAACCCCAACTCCAGCAACAAGCCCAAGATACTGCCCATCGACTAGCAGGGACTTTACTGACGTTTGGATTGTCAGAAAGCGGTCAGGTGATGCAGGATGTGGAAACGATTCTGCGCGTGTCTGTTATCGATCCGAATGTGGCAACGGCTTTACAGCAAAAGGTCGAGTTTCTCAAGCAACAGATGCAATTGCGCGAGCTGCAACCTGGCAATCGATCCCAAACCTCCCTAATTTTAGCCCTTGAGAGCGATCGCGATTTAACCCAACAATTACAAGCCCAAAGTCCCCAATGGGGCATCCACCTAGAGGTCATTCACCAACCCGAAGCCGCCAAAACGGCGATCGCCAAGCTTTCTCCCCAAGCCCTATTATTTAATCTAGAAATCGTTTCCGATTTAGACCAAGGATTGAACCTGCTCGCCCAACTCAAGCAAGACTATCCTCATTTACCGATTTTGGCGATCGCCTCCTCAACCAACCTCAGCACCCGCCTGCAAGTTGCCCGTTTGGGAGGATGCACCTTTTTGCAAAAACCCCTCGCTTTAACCGCAATTTTTCAAGCCCTGCAAAAAGCCCTAACGCCCTTCCGTCCCTCAGAATCTAAAATCTTAATGGTCGATCGCGATCGGCAACTGCTGCAAGACTTACAAACCCGCTTAGAACCCTGGGACTTGCAGATTACCACCCTAACCGAAGCCGCGATCTTTTGGGACGTTCTAGAAACCACCCAACCCGATTTATTAATTCTCGATCGAGAAATGCCTGATTACAGCGGCATCGAGTTATGTCAGATTGTTCGCAACGATGCCCAATGGGGACAACTCCCCATCGTCATTTTATCAAGCCGCACCGATCCCCAAATGCTCGATCGCATCTTTAGCGCCGGAGCCGATGACTGTATCCAAAAACCCATTGTGGGAGTAGAATTCACTTCGCGCATTCTCAACCGCATTAAACGCATCCAGATGCGCCGCCAACTCTCCCACCTGCAAGGGATGCGAACCGAAGCTCAACCCAACCGTGCATCTATCTGGTAGGGTGCGTCGCGACTCCCTAAAAAATGCGATCGCACTGGGTCAGTAGCGGTGGCGGTGAAGGTGGCTTCTTCGCCCTCGTTGAGACTGGTGTCGCCAAATAGAGAGGTAATAGTAGGTGCTGTGTTGTTGACTGTCACGGTGACGGTGGCAGCGTTGGAGGTGACTCCGTCATTGTCAAGCACGGTGTAGATGAAACTATCTGTGCCGACAAAGTTACCTGTGGGGATATAGGTGAGGGTACCATCAGCATTAATTTGAACAATGCCGTTAGTAGGATTGGTTCCAATGGCAACGGTGGTTGGGTCAATATTGCCATCGTCGTCGCTGTCGTTGCTCAATACCTCTATGACTACAGGATTCGCTTGGTCTGTAGTGGCTGTATCGTTGTTGGCAACTGGAGCAATGGGTTCATTAGTTAGAATCAGGACATTGTCGAGGATAATGCGCGCATCTTTTTCGCCAAAGCCTAGGAGGTCGAAGTAGAGAGTAGCAAGGGTTCCTGCTGCAATGCCACTTACGTCTACCTTGAAGGTCATGGGTGAGTAGAGGGATAGGGAACTGCCGGGAGTGGCGGTACTGGGTAGAGTGACTCCAGAGCCAAAGTAAGCCTGACCGTCGTGTTGGAGGTTGAGGAAGGAGTCAGTTTGGGTGAGTCCGGTGGCGGTATCGACTAATGAAAGCTTAGTTCTGGTATCTAGCAGTGCGACCTCGAAGGCGTCAGGGGGTGCAGATAGGTTGGTGCCGAGGGTAGTATCTTTGAGGGTGAATTGTAGGTATTTTGCTCCTTCAGGGATTTGGAAGGTTTGGGAGAGGTTGCTTAAAAAGCGTTCGTCTTCGCTGAGGGTGGCTTGTTCATTGAGGATGGTGGTAATACCTCTAGTTGTCCAGCCGTCGAGGGTGGTGTCGAAGTTGCCGTTGAGGATGCCGATTAAAGGGGTGGAGGTGAGGGGGGCACTCAAGGCGGCGATGTGGCTGTCGGTGGCGGTGCTGTGGCGGATGGCGTTGAGGATTTGCAGGTCGATGAGGGAGGGGAGTTTGCGGACGCCGGGAGTCAGCGTCGGGTTCATCAGGTCGTAGGGATAGAGTTTGGGGTCGAGGTGACTCTTGTCGGGAGTGAGGAAAGCGCTGAAGTTGTCGCCGACGAAGAGTGGAGAACCGTTGAGGGTTTGGATGTGGTTGTCGTAGCCGTTGTAGCCAGAGATGAAGCCTGCGAGGTGCCCCATTTCGTGCAGGAGGGTGGTAAGGAGGTCGTAGCGTCCGGCGGCGGGGGAGTCGGGGGTGGCGCGGAATGCGGTGTCGGTGAGGGGTTGGGAGAATTCGCTATGGTCGAATGGGGTGGGGTCGATGTACCAGCCGATGCCGTTGGCGTTGTGGTCGATGAGGAGGGTGCCGCCGTTGGGGCGTCCTTGGGGGTCGAATTTGGTAATTTGGGCTTCTGCTAGTTGTCCGGTGGGGAGGTCGGTGAAAAGGAGGTTGATGTTGAGGGGTGTTTGGGGTTGGAGGAGGGAAGTCCAGAGGGTGAGTGCGTTATCTTTATATGCGTTGATTGATTCGGGAGTTGAGTTATGAAAAGCTTTAAAGAATTCAGGGAACTCTATGATGCTGGTATCTTTGAGTTTGCTAGATTCCGTTTGCCAGCTTTGAATGTCCCGGAGATGGACTTTAGAGGAGCTAGAGGGGCTGACTTTAGGTATGCCTATCTGCCAGCCGCTAACTTCCAAGGGGCTATCTTGAAAAATGCCGATTTCATGGGTGCCAACTTGAGAGGAGCTTCTTTCGAGGAAGCTTGTTTGAGGAGCGCTAATTTGGAGGGGGCTGATTTGAGCGGTGCTAAGTTTGGGCAAACTTCTCTCGAAGGCGCTAATCTCCGTCACGTCATATTTAGAGGGGCTATCCTTGATGAGGTCACTTTCGATAATTGTGACATGAGTTATGCCGATCTGAGCGGTGCTATCCTTAATGCTGGAATGGATAATGTCATTTTCTGTGAAACCATTATGCCAGATGGAAGCATTAGGACTGAAAGCTGTTAAATGGGTAAAAGCATCAGAATTTATTGTTTCAGGTTCAGCCATAAGCGGCGAGTTAAGTAGAGCGCTATCAATCCATTGTCTTATTTCTGTACGCGATCTACTTTCAATTATTTCTTGAATATCTGTGGGGATATTTGATAAGAAATTGTAGTTATCCGGTAAAGGCTGCTGCTGCAATAAAGTTTCAAGCTCATCAACCGAAATAACGTAATTTTGCCAATTATTTATTTGGGGATTGTCATTGGCTGGGTTAATGTTAGGGATATCTACAGCAAAAGCCATTGTATTAGATGTCACATCTGCTAAACCCTGCCCTGGTCTATCTAAAACCAAAACTACTTTCCACAATCTTTCAGGAACAGATATCCAAAAACCTTCTTGACTCAAAATTTGAGCACGTTCTCCCCTGCCACCTGCAATGATATAGAGTTCTCGACCACTTCTAACAAGGTCTTGGCTAAAATTTTCGAGTCCTCTCCACCAATTACCACTTTCATTATTCTGTTGGTTTTGAGGAAGCATATTTGTCATTAAGAAAGTTGCAGCATTGTCTTTATGATTCCTTCCTCTATCTCTAGAAGGAGCCATATGACCTCTCTCATATGGCTGATTATCAGTAGAACGCCAAGGTTCTCCTCTTACAATATCTCCACTCCCTCGAACTCTTTGCCAGTGGCTAGGGAGTTTCCTATCCTCTTCAAATAAATTAGTTCTTTCTTCCTCTAAGCCCAATCCCAACCAAGTTCTATTAAGTTTCCAGCTTACCCAATTTGGATTTTTTGTTAAATCATTGTAAGAAAGTGTATATTGCGGTCTTTCTATCAAGTAATTGTAGTTATGCGTCTCGTTAAGAAAACCGTTTTGCTCCTCACTGGTGTCAGGATTAAATTCGATTCTTCCCTCAGTTGGATTTCCAAATAGAAGATGATCGCTTTTGAAAAAGACATCATCTAAATAAACTTCAGGAGTTGCAGAATCTAGTTGAATCCGTAAGGATGCTGACTTACCACGCAGTTGATTTGGTACATCCAAGTGGAATGTTTCAAACCCTTCGAGTCCATAGCCAATTCTGTCCTCTCTGTAGCCAGGTTCGGTCGGTTCAACAGCATTGTCGGGGTGAGCAATTTGAACTCCAGAAACTCTCTCTGGTAGTCGTCGATCGTTGAGTGCGATCGCCGATCTTGTAGGGTGCGTCGTGACGCACCCTACTTATTCGCCAGTCTAGTAGGGTAAATTGTAGGTATTTTGCTCTTTCAGGGATTTGGAAGGTTTGGGAGAGGTTGCTTAAAAAGCGTTCGTCTTCGCTGAGGGTGGCTTGTTCATTGAGAATGGTGGTAATACCTCTAGTTGTCCAGCCGTCGAGGGTGGTGTCGAAGTTGCCGTTGAGGATGCCAATTAAAGGGGTGGAGGTGAGGGGGGCACTCAAGGCGGCGATGTGACTGTCGGTGGCGGTGCTGTGGCGGATGGCGTTGAGGATTTGCAGGTCGATGAGGAGGGTGCCACCGTTGGGTCGTCCGTATTGGTCGAATTGGGTGATTTGGGCTTCTGCTAGTTGTCCAGTGGGGAGGTCGGTTAAAAGGAGGTTGACGTTGAGGGGGGTAGTAGGAGAGAGGAGGGAACTCCAAAGAGTTTGGGCGCTATTGTTGATGTCGTAGATAGAAGGAGGAGAATTATGAATGTTAGAGAGTTTGTCAGTCGATTGGATGCTGGAGAGACTGACTTTGCTGGAGTTGACTTGAGAGAAGTCAACCTTTATGGAGTCGATCTCAGTGGAATTAACCTGAGTAGAGCAAACCTGAGTAGAGCGATTTTGGGTAGTTGTATCTTGGACAATGCCAACCTGAGTAGAGCCGATCTGAGCGGAACCAACTTGAGTGAAGCTAGTTTGAATGGAGCCAATTTGAGTGGAGCTGACCTGAGCGATGCTAACCTGATTGAAACCAGTTTGTTTGAGGCCAATCTGA
>JAAHGE010000190.1 GCA_010672635.1 Desertifilum sp. SIO1I2
CGCCAATAATAAACCCAGTAAAATTAAAATAAACCCAACGCTATGAAACCCTTGAAAGCGTTCTTTGAGAAACAGAATTGCCATCACGCTACCGACAATAGGCATTAAATTGAGGAAAAGTCCAGCTTTGTTGGCCCCCACTAACTCTACGCCTCGGTTGTAGCAAAAGTACGCCAAAATGGAAGGAAAGATAGCCGCATAGCCAACCGCCAAGAATGTCAAGGCATTCAAGGGCATTGTTTGTCCGGCTAAATGTTCTCCGAGGTAAAGTGGCAAAAGCAAGGCAGAACCGAGGCCAAAGGTGGAACACAGGAAACTCAGGGGATGCAAAACCGGACGCAACCGGAGTAAGCAAGAGTAGCCAGCGTAGCAGAGAACGGCAATTAGGATTAACAAATCGCCTTGATTGAAGGATAATGTGGCTAAGGTGTGCCAATCGCCTTGGGCAACAATGGCGATCGCGCCGATAAAGGACACCGCAATGCCAATGCCTTGACTGATAGAAAGCGTTTCGTGGAATAAGAGGTAAGAAATTGCCACAATCGCCATCGGCATCAGAGTTTGGATCAGCAGGCTATTAATGGCTGTGGTAGAACGCAAAGCCGTGTAGAGAAGCGTATTAAAAGACGCCACCCCCAACGCTGAAAGTAACAAAACCATCCGCCAATGGCGCAAGAGTTGCGGCCAGTCTTGTTTGAGATAGCGCCAACTCGGAAGCAAAATTAACACAAAGCTGCAAAACCATCGCCAAAACGCTAAACCGACGGGGGGAATTTGCGTATTGACGGCGCGACCTACGATAGTATTCCCCGACCAAAAGAGAATGGCCAGAAATAGCAGGAAATAGGCAGAGTTAACGGGGTTTGCCCTTCGAGAGGAAGGATTGGGTATTAGCATTTTATACCAGGGCACGCGACTATTTTTAGTATTCCCCGCCCTCTGCCTTCCATCTCTAAAAAGATCGCAAACCCAAGCTAAGAAGCGCCAACACCCCCCCAATCAAATAAAACGTACCCACAACGCGCAATTCTGACCATCCAGAGAGTTCTAGGTGGTGATGGAGGGGGGCCATTTTCAGCAAACGTTTCCCGACCCCATCCGGGCCTTTCGTCGCCTTGTAGTAGCTAACTTGCGCCATTACAGAGAGGGTTTCCACAAAGAAGATTCCCCCCACCAGCAGCAGCGCCCATAGGGTATTTGTGACTAATGCTGCACCAGTTACGGCACCGCCAAGGGCCATCGATCCAGTATCGCCCATAAATACGGTGGCGGGGTTGCGGTTGTGGACTAAAAAACCCAGACAACTGCCGCTCATGCAGGCGCAAAAGGTCGCGACTTCTGGGGAAGTTGGCGCTACAATAACAGCTAATCCTAAAAGCGCGATCGCTCCCGTGCCGCCTGCTAACCCATCTAAACCATCGGTTAAATTTAGGGCGTTGCTTTCAGAAACGAGAACGCCGACTGCTAGGGGCCAGAATAATAAACCTAAAGGCAAACTTAAGCCAAACGGTAAAGCCACTGTGGTTAGGGTCGCTGGTTGACTTACCATTAGCCACAGGCTGAATAAAACGCCTAAGCCTGTCTGTAACATTAGCTTCATGCGTGGCGAGATGCCTTTGTTGGAACGACGGCGCAGAATTTGCCAGTCATCTAGCCAACCAATGGCACCATATCCCACAGTCAGAATACTAAGGGCGATCGCACTGGGATGGAAACCCGACCATAGAATTGCCCCTAAAACCCCCACGGGAATGAAGAAAATCCCGCCCATTGTCGGGGTTCCGGCTTTTTTCAGGTGCGCTTGCGGACCATCTTCTCGGATAAATTGTCCGGCTTTGAGCGATCGCAATAACGGTACAACCCAGTATCCCACTAACGCGGCGGCAACTGCACAGACCCAAAAGGGTAAACTTAAGGTGAATCTTAAATCAGAAATTCGCCCGGTCAACCAATCAAAGGCAAAAATAGCAGTACCTAAACAGCCTGCTAGGATAAGTAGCAGGCTAGTCCCCGACCATTTCAGGGTTTTATCAGAATTTGTCTTGACCTCGGTACTCACACCACACCCCACCCAGGTTAATGATTCTTTGCAATATTACTGCAATCTGTCTCAATTTTCCTGAAAAATCTACCGAGAAAGAGAGTGGGGAGATGGGAGTACCTGACCTAGAGCGATTTTACTGGAGTTTTAGCCTTTGTTCTCTTAGACATTGAGGAGCTAAAACCTTAAAAATCCGTTTGTCTATTGAGAATAGAGTTAATTAGATAGGCTTTCGTTCAAAAACTTACACCTACCAGAATGGGAGTGGTGAGTCGAAAGTGCTGTAGCTAGCTTGGTGCGAAGCCGCGTGCTAAGTGAGGAAAACTAGAGAAATCAATCAGCATTAACCTGCAATTCCTCTTCTTCCCCCCATCTCCCCATCTCCCCATCTTCTAATCCTCTAGCTCGATGGCATCATCGTCATCGTCGATGTCATCGTAATCATTATCTCCGGCTCCCATGAGTTCGGAGATTTCTTCTTCATCGTCAAGATAGTTGACATCCTCAGCATTATCTCTTGCTAGCAAACGACCGGATGCTTCTAGCCAGTCAATCAAAGACGAACCTTGATTGGGAGGAATAACAGCCGCAGGTTTATAACGCGGTTCTTCGCGTAAGGAGGGATTGTACATCGTGAAAGCGTTTACAAAAAAAATAAGCCGACAGTCGTATTTTGAGTCTATCACCTGAAACTCAAAGCTAGGATCGCTTTTAGGATGATGTGTTAGGTAGAGAGACTAGCGACTATGTTGGGAAAAGCGACTTTACTTGAAGCGATCGCCGGTAAGAATCGGGGTATCCTAACCCAAGATGCAGAACGACTGGCTATTTTAGCAGCCGTGGCGCAACTCGAAGATCGAAATCCCACCCCCCATCCCATCGAAGCGGCGGAGTTATTAGAGGGAAATTGGCGGTTGCTTTACACTACCAGCCAGGAGTTATTGAACTTAGACCGTTTTCCTTTACTAAAGCTCGGTCAAATTTATCAGTGCATTCGGGCTAAAGATCGTAAGGTTTACAACATTGCGGAAATTTATGGTTTACCGTTTCTAGAAGGGATTGTCAGCGTCAGTGCGTCGTTTACTCCAGTCAGCGAGCGCCGGGTGAATGTAAAATTTGAACGCTCGATTATTGGGTTACAGCGTTTTGTGGGTTATGCGTCTCCGAGTCGCTTTATTGAAGAGATTGAAGCCGGGAAGAAGTTTCCCCCTATTGACTTTGGGATTGAAAATCGAGACCGTCAGGGCTGGTTAGATGTTACTTATTTAGATGAGGATTTGCGGATTTCTCGTGGAAATGAGGGAAGCGTGTTTGTTTTGGTGAAAAGCTAGAACAATACTCCCCCAACTCAAAACCTGTTTTTTCTATACGAACCCATGAGCTATTTGCATTTATCCCAAGGACAGTTAAACTTGCTGCAAACTTGTCCTCGGAAGTTTCAACAAACGGTTATAGACCAACTTTCAACGCCGATGTCTCCGGAGCAGCAAGACAGTATGAGCTGGGGAAGCCGATTTCACCTGTTGATGCAGCAGCGCGAGTTGGGATTACCGATTGAAGGGTTATTACAAGACGATCCGCAATTGGCTCAATGCTGGCTGGCGTTTCAAGAGGCGGCTCCAGAGGTGTTTGAGGCGGGAAACGCTTATAAACTTAGGGAAAGCGAACATCGTCGCACGTTAAATTTTCAAGGCTATTTGCTAACGGTGGTTTACGACTTGCTGGTTCTAGGGGATCGGGATGCAGCAATTTTAGACTGGAAGACCTATTTACATCCTAAAGCCCGTTCTTGGCTGGCACGAGATTGGCAAACTCGCCTGTATCCGTTTGTGTTGGTAGAAACAAGCGATTATTTACCCGAACAGATTTCGATGACTTACTGGTTTGTGCGATCGCAATCAGCCCAGGGGGCAACGCTCGCACCCCAAAAGGAGGTTTTTCACTACTCCCAGCGCCAACATCAGCAAACCTATGCTGATTTAACCACTTTACTGCGACAACTGACCCATTGGCTAGATCGTTATGAAGCTACCGGGGAACCCTTCCCCCAAGTCGCCGAGACAGAGGGGATTTGTCCGCGCTGCGGGTTCAATTTGCGCTGTCAGCGCCATCAGGCGGAGCCAATGGAGTGGCTGAACCTGGAGGAGATTCAAGAATTGTCGCTCTAAGCTTGTTCATAATTCTGGCTAATTCTTAGTATTTAGTTACAATATAGATAGGTATATCTTCATATTTGTGGCGCAGTTCAAATCGGCATCGATGGCTGAAAGTGCCACAGTAGGGTCATCATCATTAATTGCCTCGAACAGACTGGATTCGCGATCGCATTTATCCAGCTTAACTTTTGTAACGTTGATAATTTTTTGCGAATTATCAACTGATTTTACTTGACAAAAAACAGGTTTTAGCCATGTCTCAAGCAACTGCTTTTCTCACTCCCCTTTTCCGCTCCAACTTAGCCCCCAACTACGCCTCGCAGACAGTCTGGACAATTTTGCGCGCGATCGCAGGGCTAGTCATGATCCATAATGGTTTAGACAAGCTCGGCAACATTGAAAGCTTTGCCCAAGCCTACGTACAGGTAATTGGCTTACCCTTCCCCATCTTTTTCAGTTATTTAGCCGCTTATACAGAATTAATTGGCGCGCCCCTGCTAGCGTTAGGGGTGTTGACTCGTCCGGCGGCGCTCGGTTTGTTGAGTACGATGTGCGTCGCCATTTACCACCACATTCTAGTCGCGGGTTTGAGCATTCCCTATCTAGAACTTTCCATGCTCTATGCAGCTTGTTTTCTGTTCTTTGCGGTGAATGGTGCGGGTATCTTTTCCCTAGATACATTAATTGCAGGTTGGCTGAATTCCCAGGGGTGGAATATCCCAGCAGCAGAGGAAACGCCGGATCGCGAGCTTTCTGCTAACAATAGCCTGAAATAAGCTCCATTGGAAACTGGGTTTCTTATTAGGCTTTGCGCCTAACCCAGTTTTCTGGAAAATCGAAGCCAACGCTAGACAAAGGTTTTATCAGAATTTACCTGAAACACTGCGACCGTTTGATGATCGACTAAAATTTTAATTTTATGAGCAAGACGTAACTTGGCGATCGGTTCTTCTAAAATGGCGATCGCTCTAATCATTTTACTTGCAACTTCCGGCTCAAAACAGCGAATATAAAACACGCCCCAACGTCGAAAAACTTTACACTTGGCGAGCAATTTCAGTTGTTTTAATTCAGATTGATTTTCCCGATAAAAGTCCCAAATCAGTTGAGTCAGTTGTGAGGGTCGATTCATGGCTCAAACT
The DNA here is from genome assembly GCA_010672635.1 of Desertifilum sp. SIO1I2. GTDB lineage: Bacteria > Cyanobacteriota > Cyanobacteriia > Cyanobacteriales > Desertifilaceae > Desertifilum. The sequence goes on from JAAHGE010000190.1 coordinate 5,340, forward strand.
ACAGTCGCAAGTGGTCGCTTTCCCCATTGAAGCGCATGAACCCCACGCCCTAGAGCAAACTGAAAAAAGATTTAACGCAATTCGTTGTTTAAGATATATAAACAGAATCTCGCAAAGCATGTCAGACTCTTGTTTTGCTCTATTTTGACTTGCTAAAAATAGAATTCAAAATTTTAAGAATCATAAAAATAGTTGACTGTCGCCCCAACTTGTCACTTAGATATTGCCTGAGCAATCGCCTCTTCCAGTTCCGCTTGAGAGAGGGTTGTGAGAATAAACACCTCTTGAGCCGTTTTCCCTTGACGCGCAATGGCTTTAAATCCGCCGCGAATGGGTACAGACAGGCGAATTTTCAGTTTCGGCGAATGCGCCTTGACTCGACTGAGAACCCCTGGAGTAATGGTTTTAATACCACTGGAGTTGGCTAGACGTTCTAATACCGGAATTAAGCCATCTAGGTGAGTGGAATGATTCCAGACGAGTCTTCCTCCCTCGGATTTTGTCATCGGTTTAAGCCTGTTCTAGGGGTGCCATTGTTAAGCCAGCGCGACTTAGTTGTTGGTGATAAAGTTCCGCCATTTCCTGCGGGCCTACCCAAACGGTCGCCTGTCCTTCATGATGGACTTGGTTGGTCAACTCCCAAGCGCGATCGCTCGTCATATTGGGGATATACTTCATTAAGCAGTTGGCAACGTGCTGAAAGGTGTTGAAGTCATCGTTGAGTACGATTACCTTGTAATTAGGATACGGCTTTTTGACAACTTGATTGGTGCGTTCGGGTGCTTTAGTCGGTGAAGTTGTCATCATTTGGGTGGGGTCGATGAAAATCTGACTCATAGGCGTTTCCTTATTGTTTGACAAACGGCTATAGAAATCTTAACCTTTTTGTCTGTTTAATGATTTTTTGGGGTTCTGTCAAGGGCGCAGCTCAGATAAACTTAACTTGAATCCCCACGCGGGGGCTAAAAAGCCTCCTATTTGCGATCGCCCAAAGCTAAAATAAAACTCAAAAATGTGGGCAACCTCTGAGTTGAGTCGTAAGGTGAATGTAACTGGAACGCGATCGCATGAACCAAGTTCTGTTACCCTTGCAGAAAATACAGAACTCCTGGGTATTGTTTGCGAACTCTCTCCCCTGCAAACTGGAACCCTTCCCTGACAATATACCGTTGGCTTACACGCTTGGTTTTTAAACCAAGTCCGCCAAAGTCACCCAGAACTCTCTCAATATTTGCATAACGAACAATCGGAAAAGCCGTTTACGCTATCTCAACTCGAAGGGGTGATGGAACTTCAAGGAAGAGAGTTGAGATTGAGCGATCGCCCTAGTCACGTATACTTACAAAGCCTGGTTAGCTTCGATCAAGCGATCGCAAAATCAACTCCAAGGCAAAACCCGCTGGCTACAAATGCTCAAAAGCGATGCCGAACTGGTCGAGATGAGCCAGGTGAGCTTAAACAACCTTCAAGCCAAAGCCGCCAATATCCTCGCTCAGTACACCTCCCCCTCTCAATCCATTCCAACCCACCCTCCGCAGCAGCGTAAAACTCGAAAAGCCAAATCTTCAACCCCGTCTTCGGGCCTCTCTCAGGCTCTCTTCGCTGCTTACGACAAAACCAACGATCTCCTCACTCAATGCGCCATCTGCTACTTGCTGAAACACGGTTGTCAAGTCAGCGATGCAGAAGAAGACCCTAAAAAGTTTGCCATCTATCGCCGCAAAGTCGAAATTCAGGTTCAACGACTCACAGAACAACTTGCTCGGCGAATTCCCAAAGGTCGAGACTTAACCGATGCTAACTGGTTAGAGACATTAGCGATCGCCACTTCATGCGTTCCAGCCGATGAAAGCCAAGCCAAACGCTGGCAAGACAGCCTATTAAGGCAATGGAGTCATGTCCCCTTCCCCATCACCTACGAAACAAGCGAAGACATGACCTGGTTCAAAAATGACAAAGGACGGCTCTGCGTTAAATTCAACGGCTTAGGCGAACATATCTTCCAAATCTATTGTGACTCCCGCCAACTGCAATGGTTTCAACGCTTTCTCGAAGACCAAGAAACCAAGAAAAATAGCAAAAATCAGCATTCTAGCGCTCTGTTCACCCTCCGCAGCAGCAGAATCGCTTGGCACGAACGAGTTGGCAAAGGAGATCCTTGGAACCTTTATTACCTAACCCTTTACTGCTCCATCGATACCCGCCTGTGGACTGCTGAAGGCACAAAGCAAATACAAGAAGAAAAAGCGGCTGAAGTTGCCAAAAGTCTTAGCAAAACCCAAGAAAAAGGCGAACTCACTCCCCAGCAACAAGCCTTTGTGAAGCGCCAACAATCTACCTTAGCTCGATTAGAGCGCCCATTCCCTCGTCCTAGCAAACCTCTGTACCCAGCTCAACCTCAGATCGTCGTGGGTGTTAGCCTGGGATTAGAAAAACCCGTCACCCTAGCCGTTGTCGATGCGATCGCCAACCAAGTGCTAAGCTATCGCAATGTCCGACAACTCCTCGGCAAAAACTACCCCTTACTCAACCGACAGCGCCAGCGTCAACAAACCTTATCCCATCAACGCCACAAAGCCCAAAAAAAAGCCGCTGGCAATCAACTCGGTGAATCAGAACTAGGGCAATACCTCGATCGATTGCTAGCTCAATCGCTGGTGGCGATCGCTCAACAATACCAAGCGGGTAGTATTGTTGTTCTCCAACTCAGCAATCTGCGCGAGAGCATCCAAAGTGAAATACAAGCCAAAGCCGAACACAAATGTCCTGGGTATCTCGAAGGACAGAAAAAGTATGCCA